>JBNGDT010000039.1:0-15539 GCA_049975305.1 Bacteroidales bacterium
ATATTCGAGTAATTTTTGGCAAAATTTTAATAATTCAACGCTGGAATCCATACTGTTTCTTTAAGTTTCTCAAGTGTAATAACAATTTCTTTTCCCAGTTTCGTAAGAAGATAATATTTATATGTTTTCCCTGCTTTTTTTATGAGGCCGAATGCTTTAAGTCGTTTAATAAGCCTTGATATTTTCCCGTATTAAACTCTGGTATTTTCATCCTTATGTCTTTGTTTCTAAATCCATATATGTTGTATTCTCCTCTTAAAACGGTTAGTAACAAAGAAAGATCTGTATCACAAAACAAATTGAATCCTTTGTATCTCCTGTTATTCTCTGTTTTTGATTTTGTTATTTTATCAAGCCTTTTACGTCCAACTAGCTTGTTGTCAAAAGCCGAAATAAATTCTAAAGCCAGGATATGGGTCTATGAAATAATGTAGTTATTTACTTTGTGCTCCTTTGAGAAATGTCTTTCCTGTTTTTTTATCGTGCAAGGTTAGTAACTGTTACAGGCTTCCATAGCAGAAATTATATGAACAATACCTGGGTGTGTCCCCTCTTATCTAATACTTTTTTACTAAATCTTCTTTGCGGATATGAGATTTTGCCACAAACTCTATTTCTATCCCGTTATTTTTTATCAGTGTTTCTGCATTTGCTCGCAATTCATTCTTAAATGGTTCTGCAAATTTGGGATAGTCAAAAATACGTATTCCCTTCGAATATAAGTAAGATGTCTCATTCCTTTGGAATGGCAAACTTGTGGGAGAGTGCCAGTTATAATTACCCTGTCCATGCAACTTAGTTCGCCAGCTATCTTTTTTCAATATGTTGAGGTCAATAGTTCCATGGACGAAAGTTACATATTTTTCCCTGTTTGGTTCTGGCTTGTCCAGGTTAGGCTATTCAACTTCTCGTTCAAGACGTATTCCTGAAAATGCAATAGATAATACCGGTATTCTTCTGATGTAGTATTAAATTTTGATGAAATTTGGTTGGAAGAAGTTTCAAAATAGTTTAAAAAACCTGTTTTAGTCATCCATAGCACCGAAGACGAAGTAATTCCCTTTAAAATGAAATCAGAGAGTTTTGGTCAATGAGAAAAATTGCTTATTTGCCCATTGGAATTATTGGTTGTGGACTAATTGCTAATTGCCATAAGCCCAACATTTTTGGACTTAATTTCAGGATAATTATCTGCTTCCGACATTTCTTTCAATACTGACTTCTCTATTTCTTCAATCGGTCTAACATTCGTTATAATTGCTTGGGAAGAATTATGGTTCAGAGGTATTTTCTTAAACTATTGTAACAGAAATTTATCGGTAATTAACCTTTCGCTGACCATAGGATTTTTGTTTATGTTGGTTCATCTTTGTAAATCCAAAAATTGATTTACTTAAAACTGGACCAACATTTGGTCAAAAATCAGTTTACCAGGGACAGAGAAAATATAGCCCTAATCAACTCCAACATGATTTCAGTATTTTAGTTTCTACTATAAACGGTTATTAACAGTTCAATTTACAAATTTTAAACCTTTTCGAGTTTTGCGATGAGGAGCTACTTTTGCTGATACTTATCAGTTACAGTCTTTTATATTTTTTCCATCATCTCTTTGATAAGCAATGTCATTTTCTTTTCAGCTTTTGATGCCACTCTTTGCACCTCTTCATGAGACACTTTTATGATTTTGCCGGGGACACCAAGGTCAGTAATGATGGAAATAGCAAACACAGGAATTCCCATTTGGTGAGCTACTATCACTTCGGGTACAGTACTCATTCCCACGGTATCGGATCCGATGATGCGGAAATATTTGTATTCTGCAGGGGTTTCAAAAGTAGGACCCGTTACCGCAGTGTAAACGCCTTCCTGCAGTTTAATGTTATGTGCGTTGGCAATCTGTTTGAATGTGGATATCAAACCGGGATCATACACATTGCTCATATCAGGGAAACGGGGGCCGAAGTCTCTTTCATGCTTACCGATAAGCGGATTGGGTATCAGGTTTATGTGATCATTGATTACCATAAGATCGCCAATTTCAAAATCAGGATTAACACCACCGCTGGCATTGCTCACAAACAAATATTTGATACCAAGAAACTTCATCACCCTGACAGGAAAGGTAATTCTTTCAGATGAATAACCTTCATAATAATGAAAACGCCCCTGCATGGCCACAACGGATTTACCGTTTAATGTTCCAAAAATCAGACGTCCTTGATGTCCTTCAACCGTGCTGACTGGAAAATCCGGAATGTCATTATAAGACAGGGTTTCATTGATTACAATTTCATCTACAAGACCTCCAAGGCCAGTTCCCAGTATTATCCCAACTTCAGGATCGGAGGTGATCCTGTCCTTTATAAAGTTTGCTGTACCTTCGATTTGTTTTAACATAATGTATTATTTGTTGTTTAAATTCTTCTTCTTCTTTTGCATCGCCTAAAAATTTGGCACGTATGGGTAAATAGTAAAAAATTGCTTTCATATCTTCCCGTATATGGGGCAGATTTCTGATTTTTACGGCGTCTTTTTCAGTGGTAACAATGATCTTTTTTTCAGAATTTGATTTATTTACGTGATGATTTATGTGTTCAATGTCTTTTTTATTGTAATAATGATGATCCGGAAAACTGACCATCTTTACCTCTTCTGATAACTCTTTGAGTTTGTTTTTGAACTTTTTATTGTGAGCAATGGCTGAAACACCGACGATCCCGGTGTTTTCCTTGTTGATCTTGTCCAGGGGTATTTGTTTTTCTTCATCAAAAACATTGGTGAGATTACCATATTCGAGGCTTGTGAAATACAAATATTGAAAGGGGTATATTTTCAACTCATTATCAATAATTCGTTTCTCTATCGGCTTTAAATTTATCTGGCATTTTGTGATTATGATAATATGAGCCCTGCAGTGTTCACGCGGATGTTCACGCAAAGTGCCAAGAGGCAAAAAATGGTCTTTGGTAAAAGGCTTGTCATAATTACTGAGCAGGATATTTAATCCGGCTTTTACTTTACGGTGTTGAAAGCCATCATCAAGTAAAACCACCCACAAATCATCTTGTTGTGACAATTTATCTATGCCCCTGGTTCTTTTTTCATCCACAGCCACCGTAATGTGAGGAAATTTTTTCTTGATTTGCATGGGCTCGTCTCCGACATTGCGTACATCATCTGATGTCTCCACAAACCGGAATCCCCTGGTTTTGCGCTTATATCCCCGGCTAAGCACGGCAATACCAAAATCATCCTGTAATAAGCGGATCAAATACTCTACATGCGGTGTTTTACCTGTTCCGCCTACACTGAGATTGCCAATGCAGATGACAGGAAAATCATAACTTTTTGATTTGAGAATGCCGCTGTTGTACATCCCATTGCGCAATGCAATAGTTATCCCGTATATCAGCGATAGCGGATATAATACGAGAAACTTAATTATGTTTAAACCTTTTGACATTTTAAGCCCGAAAATAACATAATTATCTGAAAGGTAAAAACAAAAACGGGTATTTTTTATTTTTGACGGGGCAGTTGCAATTTTCGGCAGGAATGTGTCCCCATGAAAAACCTGATGGTTGAAATGCGTTTCCTTAGTTGTAATTAGTTGTAATTTCAACGCATAAGCTCGCCGCTATTATTTCAATTTAAACGCCTTTTTTATGGTATCAACGTAATCAAGTTTTTCCCAGGTAAAAAGTTCAACTTCCAATTCTATTTCCCCGTTATAGGGAGAATAAAAATGTTTTTTGACTGTTTTGGGTGTACGGCCAAAATGCCCGTATTTAGCCGTTTCACTGTAAATGGGGTTTCTTAATTTCAACCGTTCTTCGATTTCGTAAGGGGTCAATGGAAAAATATCACGTATTGATGTGGCTAGGGCATTATCTCCAATATCAACATTTGCAGTACCCATAGTATCCACAAACACACTGACAGGTTCGGCAACACCAATGGCATAAGATAATTGTACAAGTATCTCATCTGCAACACCTGCAGCAACCATGTTTTTAGCAATATGCCTGGCTGCATAAGCTGCAGAACGGTCCACTTTTGAAGGATCTTTCCCGGAAAAAGCGCCGCCACCATGAGCACCACGACCACCATAAGTGTCAACAATTATTTTTCTGCCGGTTAACCCGGTATCTCCATGTGGCCCGCCAATGACAAATTTGCCTGTGGGGTTGACATACAAAACAAATTCCGTGTTGAAAAACTTTTGCACTTGTTCAGGCAGGTTTTTTACCACACGTGGAATCAGAATATGCTTAACGTCTTCTTTTATTTTGGTCAGCATGGCATTGTCAGCCTTTAGGCATGCTTCATCCGAATCACCTGCGGGAGTGATAAATTCATCATGTTGCGTGGACACCACAATGGTATCAATGCGAACCGGGTGATTGTCATCATCGTATTCAACACTGACCTGTGATTTTGAATCCGGCCGCAGGTAAGTCATCACTTTCCCCTCACGGCGTATGGCAGCCAATTCCTGTACCAACCTGTGTGCCAGGTATATTGGCAGAGGCATAAGATCATCGGTTTCCCTGCAGGCATAACCGAACATCATGCCTTGGTCGCCGGCGCCCTGCTGTTTAGGATCAATTTTATTGTTGACGCCACGGTTAATATCAGGCGACTGTTCATGCAATGCCGTAAGCACTCCGCATGAATTGCCATCAAAGCGATATTCAGGATTGGTATAACCAATTTTATTAACCACGCACCGTACAATTTCTTGTATATCAACGTATGTTTCTGATTTGACTTCGCCTGCCACAATTACCTGACCGGTAGTTACAAGGGTTTCACAGGCCACTTTTGAACCGGGATCAAATGCCAGAAATTCATCCAGCAATGCATCAGAAATTTGATCAGCAAGTTTATCCGGATGCCCTTCTGAAACTGATTCTGAGGTAAAAATATAGGCCATAATTTTGTTTAATTAAAAGTGAAGCAACAAAAGTAATTAAGGAATTTATTAAATCAAATTTTTATTAAATTAATGTTATCTTTGTGAAAAAGATATGGAATTTTAAAATGGCAACTATTTAGGCGCATACATTTGTTAACGCTGAGGCACGAAGACACAGTGAAATGAAAATAATGATGAATAAAATCACTTACCGTCAAATAACGATAGCACGATAGCGAGAAGGAACGAAAGCACGAAAGAGAGATGGAACGAGAGGGAAATTGTAAGACAGAGAGATGGCGTGATGGCATGATAAGGATAAATAATCAGAACGTAGGAAAAAATAAAGGTATATCCCTTGAAAAATCTCATGCAGTCGTTCATTCGTGCTATCACGCATTCATGCTTTCGTGCCTTCGTGCCAAATGCGGTGAGGAGCTATTTTTGTTGATATACATTTAATTTTTTATTTTCACACTAATTAGTCATTAAAATTGTACAACATGGGAAAAACACAGGAAGTAGAAGCAAACCGCCTGAATATCATAGGCGAAGGCACATCATTCAACGGTGATATTAAATCCGACGGGGATGTGCGTATAGACGGACTCATTACCGGAAACTCCAACATTCAGGGTAAATTGGTAATCGGTAATAAAGGGAAGGTCAATGGTGAAATTCATTGCCAAAATGCTGAAATATCCGGTAAAGTTGAAGGTAAGTTGTTTGTGAAAGAATTGTTGAGCCTTAAAGCATCGTCTGTCATCAAAGGAGATATAAAAACAACAAGACTTGCCATCGAACCCAATGCGGTTTTTACAGGTACATGCAACATGGACAGCGATAAACCAACCCCGGATAAACCGGGAAACACCAAAAAACAAGTTTGAAATCTCAATTAAATTCCAATTTTTAAACTGTTTGAATATTGGATGTTTAATATGGAGGATTTATTTGTATTGTGAGGTTTTTTAATTGCAATAGTTTTCTCAGATGCCCTAAATAAGCACCGATGAATGACAAACAAAAAAATAACAGTACCCAGTTTAATAAATACCTCCGGTTTACCACCATAGTGTGGGAAATGTTGGTTATTATCGGCGCCGGCACATGGGGGGGATTTGAGCTGGACAAAAAAAGGGAGGATGAATTTCCCTTGTTTACAGTGATACTATCACTGGCGTCTGTTTTTATTGCCATTTATCTTGTGATCAAACAAGTCAAAAATTTTTCTGATAATGAATAACCCGATAATAAAATTCTGGTTGAAGTTAGTCGTGTTGGCAGCCATTGTGTTGTTGCTGCAATACCTGTCCAAAACACTTATTATTGAAGAAACACCGGATAAATATGATTTTTTTAGCCATGGTATAATTTTTCTGTTGACCGGCTTGGGTACCACCATTTTTTTTAAAGTGAAAAATAAATACCCCATGTACTCAGGCCTAATATTTGGCGGCGTGAGTTTATTAAAAGTTATTATGGTGCTGATCCTGGTTTATCCTATGTTATCAGACACCACCACAAGTGATCTTGTTTTTGTTATTCAATTCCTTATTATTTATGTGGTTTATTTATTTTTCGAAATATTTATGATTTTAAATTTTTTGAAATTTCCAAAATAATTATGTATTTTTCGGCTCAAATAATGATGTTTTTTGATTCTAATACGTAACTATGCAATGTAAAAGGCTGAAAATAAGCGTGATTTTTGTTTTGTTGCTGTTTTTGAGCAATGCCCTGTTAGCATCTGAACCTCAGCACGAAAACAACAAGAGTGAAGGAAAAGGATCTTTTAGTGTTGTCGATTTTATTTTTAGCCACATTAAAGATGCCCATTCATGGCACCTTTGGGATTATACAGATGATGAAGGGCAAAAACACAACGTTAGCATTTCTCTTCCTGTCATACTATTTCATGATGGCAAACTTACTACTTTCATGTCTTCTGATTTTGAACATGGACATGCTGTTGTATCCAAAAACGGGTATCATTATTTTCTGCACAATGAAACCGTTTACCTGACCGATAAAGAAGGAACACTGCATAAAGATAAAAATGAGGAGGGCAAAACCATTATTACCAATGAAACCCCGCTGGATTTTTCCATCACGAAAACAGCCGCTGCCATTATTATCTCTGCAATCATACTTTTGTTTATGTTTATTTCTGTTGGCAATGCTTACAAAAAACGTCCGGGGAAACCCAAAGGTTTTCAGGCCCTTATGGAACCCATTATTTTGTTTGTCACTGAAGATATGGTAAGGCCAAACATCAGGGAAAATCCGGAAAAATACATGCCCTACGTTTTAACGGTATTTTTCTTTATTCTTATTAATAATGTACTGGGGATAATTCCTTTTTTCCCGGGAGGTGCCAACGTTACCGGTAATATTTCCGTTACCATGACACTGGCTGTGTTTTCCATGATCATGATCAATGTTAATGGAAGCAAAGACTACTGGAAACACATTTTTGCCACACCAGGGGTTCCTGTATATTTGTTGCCCATCATTTTTCCGGTGGAACTTATCGGCATTATTACCAAACCGTTTGCACTCATGATACGTTTGTTTGCAAACATCACAGCAGGACATACGATTATTCTCAGTCTCGTATCAATCATATTTATTTTCAAATCGCTGTCAATGAGTTTTATTTCAGTTCCCTTTGTTTTGTTTATGGATTTACTGGAGCTGTTGGTAGCGTTTATACAAGCGTATATTTTTGCATTGTTGTCAGCCCTTTTTATTGGTCTGTCAACGGAAAAAGGTCATTAAAATAATAAATTTTAATTGTTTAATAATTTAAAAAGTATGATAGCTATGGAAGGTTTAACAGCAATAGGAGCAGGAATCGTTGTACTCGGTGCTGCCTATGGAATTGGGAAAATTGGGAAAGCCGCAATGGAGGCCATCTCACGTCAACCGGAAATTTTGAACAAAATTCAGACTGCAATGATTATCGCTGCAGCTTTGGTCGAAGGTGTTTCTTTGTTTGCCGTAGTGGTGATTTTGCTTATTGCCCAATAAAGAGCTGACAAGGTTTTTCGCAGTTTTTTGTGCAAAACCATTTTCATTTTAATTAAATATTTATTCAGCTATGGAACTTATCAACCCTGGTGTTGGTCTGATAGTTTGGACTACGTTGGTTTTTCTGATTTTGTTGATTCTATTGACAAAATTTGCCTGGAAACCCATTGTGAATACCATAAAAAAACGCAATGAGTCTATCCAGAAAGCACTCGATGATGCAGATAAGGCTCGTCAGGAACTGGAACAGCTTGACGAAAAACAAAAGGCTGTGATTGAAGCTTCACGCAAAGAAAAAGACAGTATCCTTGAGGAAGCTAAATCATTGCGTGAACAAATGATCTCTGATGCCATAGAAGAAACTCAGAATGTGGTAAATAAAATGAAATCCGAAGCTATGGATGACATTGAAAAACAAAAACAAGAAACCATTCGTGAGATTAAAAATCAGGTGTCAGAACTGAGTGTCGATATCGCAGAAAAAATCCTGAAACAAGAATTGGAAAACAAAGAAAAACACAACAAGCTCATTGAAAAACTGCTTGATGATGTAAAATTAAATTAGTGGTATGAATCAAAGCAAAATAGCAACAAGGTACGCGAAAGCTGCATTTGAACTTGCTCTTGAAAAAAATGAACATGATCGGTTTCGTGGTGAAATGAAAACCTTAAGCAAAGTGTTGGTTCACAACCCTGGTCTTTCAGAATTCCTGAACAATATTATTATCAGAAATTCACACAAAATTCAAACCATTGAAAAAATATTCTCAGATGCATTCAGTCAGCTGACCATGGATTTTATACGCCTTGTCATTAATAACGGCAGGGAAAAACATATCCCGGCAATGTGCCGTCACATTGAAAAATTATATAAACAACATGAAAATATCCATAGCATCCATTTGTACACCGCCATGGAACTTGATGACAATGTGAAAAAGAAAATCAATGTATCCGTAAAAGATGCACTAAGCGCAAGTAAATTAGAAATGGTTGAAAGCGTTGATAAAAGCATTATTGGTGGATTTATTCTCAGAACGGAAGATTTTATGTATGATGCCAGCCTGAAAACTCAACTGGCAAAAGTTAAACAACAATTAACAGATAAGTAGTAATTTTTTACAATTAACACATTAACAATATGGCAGATATTAATCCGGCAGAAGTTTCCGGAATACTGAAAAAACAACTCAGTGGTATCGATGTTAGCATAGAACTTGAAGAAACCGGGACTGTCCTTGAAGTTGGCGATGGCATTGCCCGTATTTATGGACTCAATAAAGTACAATCCAACGAATTGATTGAATTTGAGAATGGCGTTAAAGGCATTGTGCTCAACATTGAGGAAGATAACATCGGCGCCGTTTTGCTTGGTAAATCAGAAGGTATAAAAGAAGGGGATTACGTAAAACGCACAAAACGGATATCATCCATTAAAGTCAATGATAACATGATGGGCAGGATTGTCAATACCCTTGGTGAACCCATTGACGGGAAAGGAAAAATTGAAGGTGAAAGCATTGAACTTCCGCTGGAACGCAAGGCTCCTGAGGTGATTTACAGGCAACCTGTAAACGAACCATTACAAACCGGAATCAAAGCCATTGATTCAATGATCCCAATCGGCAGAGGCCAGCGTGAGCTTATCATAGGTGACAGACAAACGGGAAAAACATCAATTGCCGTTGATACCATCATCAACCAACGTGAAAATTACGAAAAAGGAGAACCTGTTTATTGCATTTATGTTGCCATAGGCCAAAAAGGATCTACTGTTGCAGGAATTGCTGCCACACTGGAGAAATTCGGCGCCATGGATTATACCTGCATTGTGTCGGCAACCGCTTCTGACCCGGCAGCATTGCAGTTTTATGCCCCTTATGCCGCGACCGCAATGGCGGAATATTTCCGCGACAATGGCCGTCACGCGCTGATCGTCTACGATGACCTGTCCAAGCAGGCCGTGGCCTACCGCCAGATGTCGCTGCTGCTGCGCCGTCCGCCGGGTCGGGAAGCCTATCCGGGCGACGTGTTCTACCTGCACTCCCGCCTCCTCGAAAGGGCTGCCAAAATCATTGAAGCCGATGATGTAGCCCGGAAAATGAACGACGTGCCTGAACCACTTAAGGATAAAATAAAAGGTGGTGGCTCGCTGACAGCATTACCCATAATCGAAACCCAGGCAGGGGATGTGTCTGCTTATATTCCGACAAATGTGATCTCCATTACCGACGGACAAATATTCCTCGATTCTGATTTGTTTAACTCTGGTGTTCGTCCTGCTATTAATGTGGGGATTTCTGTCTCACGCGTCGGAGGAAATGCTCAGGTTAAGTCCATGAAAAACATTGCTTCACCCCTTAAAACGGCACAAGCACAATTCAGGGAACTGGAGGCTTTTGCAAAATTTGGGTCTGACCTTGACAAATCCACACTGGCTACCATCGATGCCGGACGAAAAAATGTGCAGATGCTGATTCAGAAAGAACACCAACCCATGAAACTTGCAGACCAGATTGCCATTATCTTTTGCGGTGTCAATAAACTGTTCAAAAACATCCCCGAAAATAAGGTCTGTGATTTTGAAAAAGAATACCTCGAATACCTCAATACAAAACATAAAGATGCAATGAAAGAACTGGCTGTAGGTAAAATTAACGATGAAATAAAAGAAAAACTTACAGCAGCCGCTAATGAAGTGTCTAATAAATTTGAAAAAGAATAATAGAATAACATTGATTTATGGCCAATTTAAAGGATATACGTATCCGAATTAAATCGGTAAAATCCACACGACAGATTACCAGTGCCATGAAAATGGTTTCTGCTGCCAAATTACGGAAAGCACAGAAACGCATTGAACAGCTAAGGCCATACGCTGAAAAATTGGAGCAAATATTATCCTACGTCAGCAAAAGCATGTCTGATGATAAAGATTTTATTTACATCAAAGAAAGGGAGGTAAAAAAAATACTGATGGTAATAATCACCTCCAACAAAGGCTTATGCGGAAGTTTCAATTCCAATGTGGTTAAAAAATCCATGGCTTTTATCAAAGAAAACTATGCAAAAACAGAGGTTGAAGTAATTGCCATAGGAAAGAAAGCCAATAACATGATGAAAAAGCAGCCGTATAAAATCGTACGCTCCGAATACGATGTGTTTGACAATCTTAGTTTTACAGCAGTCACTGAATTTGCTGACCAGTTTATGTCATGGTTTGCAGATGGAACCTACGATAAGATTTTTACTGTTTACAATACCTTTATCAATACAGTAACACAGGAAGTGAAAATCGAACAATACCTTCCTATGGTCATGGAATCTGATGAAGACGATGAAGAAACCCACGATTATATCTTTGAACCGAATAAGGATGCCATTACCAAAGAACTGATTCCGAAATCACTGAAGACACAATTGTTTAAAGACCTGCTGGATTCGTTTGCTGCAGAACACGGAGCAAGGATGACAGCCATGCACCAGGCTACCGACAATGCCACTGAGTTGCTTGAAGAAATTACCCTGCAATATAATAAAGCACGACAAGCAGCCATTACCAACGAATTGCTTGAAATTACCAGCGGTGCCGATGCGTTGAAGGGATAGCGCTCGATGGACTCAAAAAAACACAAAACTTAACATTCACGTAACATTGAGAATGCAATTGATTTTTATGTTTGTTGTGTATCAAATGCAAACATAAATGGACTTTTACTTACTCGTTGTTATTGTGTTGTTTGCTCTGGCATTCACTGACTTAATTATTGGTGTGAGTAATGATGCCGTCAATTTTCTTAATTCTGCAATCGGGGCAAAAGCTGCAAACCTAAATACATTAATAGCCTTAACTGGCATCGGAATTATTATTGGAGCAGTGTTTTCAGGCGGTATGATGGAAATAGCAAGAAAAGGCATTTTTCATCCTGAATATTTTTATTTTGATGAAATCATGTTCATCTTCCTTGCCGTGATGCTCACTGACATCATGCTGCTGGATACTTTCAATTCATTGGGGTTGCCTACCTCCACAACAGTTTCGATTGTGTTTGAATTGCTCGGTGCAGCCGTAGGTATGTCTCTCATAAAAATAAACACCAACCCTGATTCATTGCCTCTGGCTGAGTACATTAATACTTCCAAGGCTTTTGCCATTATCATGGGCATATTATTGTCGGTTGTGGTGGCCTTTTCGGTTGGAGCCATTGTGCAATATCTGTCACGCCTGTTGTTTTCTTTCAGGTATAAAAGCAGAATGAAATATTTTGGGTCTTTATTTGGAGGCATAGCTATCACTGCCATTACCTATTTTATGCTGATAAAAGGGGTAAAAAATGCCTCGTTTATGACTGAAGATGTAATAGACTGGATCACAAACCACAGCATGTTAATCATTGGCGCAAGCTTTGCCTTTTGGACAATCGTCATACAAATTTTATATACTTTGTTCAAAATCAATATATTACGTATGATTGTGCTGGTTGGAACAATGTCCCTGGCTATGGCTTTTGCCAGCAACGACCTTGTGAACTTTATCGGTGTACCGTTAGCCGGATTTGATTCGTATGTGCATTTTACAAATTCCGGAGCAGAAGATCCATCATCATTCTTAATGACTCGCTTATCTCAACCAGTAGAAGCAAAAACCTATATGCTGGTCATAGCAGGTATCATTATGGCCATTACCCTCTGGTTGTCGAAAAAAGCCAGGAATGTGGTAAAAACATCCGTTAACCTGTCAAGACAGGAAGAAGGAGAAGAAAAATTCGGGGCATCCAATGTGGCAAGGATGCTTGTTGGTGGAAGTATCAGGATGGCAAAATTTAACCATAAAATACTGCCTTCAAAATGGCAGATTAAAATCAGAAAACAATTTGAACCTGATCCCGAAACAGAAAAACTCCCTCCGGATCAAAAACCGGCGTTTGATATGTTGAGAGCTTCTGTCAACCTGTTGGTTGCCAGCGTCCTGATTGCCATTGGGACATCGCTTAAGCTGCCACTGTCAACAACCTACGTAACGTTTATGGTAGCCATGGGAACATCCCTTTCAGACCGCGCATGGGGCAGGGAAAGTGCCGTTTATCGCATTACCGGCGTGTTGTCAGTCATTGCAGGCTGGTTTGTAACGGCTTTTTCTGCTTTTACCGTGGCTTTTATTGTGGTTATCATTCTACACTTTGGCAGATTCATTGCTGTTATTATTATTTCATTGCTTGCTGCTTTCCTCATATACAGAACTTTCAAAATGCAAAAAATCAAAGATGACGAAGAGGCTAAAAAAGCAGCATTGTACAAAGGGGAGCGTACTTTTGTTGAAATCTGCCGCGACAATGTGAGTTTTATTCTGTCTGACATGCTAGATGATTACAAAGTAAACATGAGGGCTTTGATAGCGTATGACAGAAAAACGCTGAAGCAAAACATGAAACGCATTGAAAAAATTAGCGAAGATAGCAAAAACCTAAAGGACGAATTGTATAAGACCATACAGAAACTGGAAGAAGAAGAAGTGAGTTCCAGTGTATATTATGTTCAGGTGTTGGATTACCTCAGAGAGGCATCGCACAGTTTATCCTATATCGGTAAACCATCGCTGACCCATGTTGAAAACAAACACAAGGAATTATCACAAGATCAGATTAATGATTTAGAAAAACTTGTGCAGGCATATCGCCCTATTCATGAAGCTGCCCGTGATATGATAATGAAAGGACAATTTGATGCTGTTGATTATGTGAAAGAACAACTTGATTATTTATCTGATGTCATAGAAAAAATCAAAAAAGCACAACTTAAACGCATTAAAAAGAAAAAAGACAGTACCAAGTCAAGTGTGTTATTTATTAACCTTCTTCAGGAAAACAAACTGCTTGCTATTAGTGTTGTAAATTTGCTCAAATCGTATCGTGATTTCAGGGAATTACAATAATGGGCTAAATTTGAACAATTTTTTTTGCTTACAGACTCTTTTTTATTTCCTTATTTATTTTTGTAACTTTATGCTTTCAAAAATGCGTATAATTTCTATTCCAGTGTTATGGAAAAACTGAAAAAATATTCCCGTAAAATTCTCCTTACCGGAGGTGCTGGTTTCATTGGAAGTGCTACTGCTAAGAAACTGATTCAGAACAAAGATAATTTTGTGGTGGTAGTAGATGATCTGAGTACAGGGCATATAGATAAACTTCCTGGTAAGTCAGATAATTTTAGATTTATTAAATGCGATGTAAATAATTACCGGGACATGCTGGAAATAATGCTGGCATACAATTTCGATTTTGTTTTTCATTATGCGGCAGTTGTTGGGGTTTCGAGAACTCAAAACAATCCAATAAAAGTATTAAACGATGTAAAAGGCATTGAAAACATATTGACAATTTCCAAAAACATTGGTGTCAAACGGATTTTTTATGCCTCTTCATCTGAAGTGTACGGTGAACCTGTAGAAATACCACAAAACGTTTATACAACCCCTTTAAATTCAAGGATACCATACGCCATTGTAAAAAACCTTGGAGAGGCATATCTTAAATCCTTTAACAAGGAATTTGGAATAGAATATACCATATTCCGGTTTTTTAACACCTATGGTCCCATGCAGACCAAAGATTTTGTCATTACCCGGTTTATGAAAATGGCCATGCAAAATAAAGACATTACTATTTATGGTGACGGAAACCAAACCAGAACGTTTTGTTATATTGATGATAATGTGGATGCATGTGTGAAAATTGCCTACGATAACCTTTTCGTCAATGATGTTATTAATATTGGCCAGTCAGTGGAAATACGCATCGAAGATTTAGCTAAACTTATCATTGAACTGACCGGATCAAAATCTAAATTGGTGTATCTGCCTCCACTGGAAGATGGTGATATGCAACGGCGTTGCCCTGACAATACCATGATGAAAAAGGTGTTGGACAGAGAATTGATCCCCCTTAAAAAAGGACTTAAAAATATCATTGAAGAAGGTTTGTTTGAATTAGAACATTGATCCCTGATGACTGATATAAATACATTGCAAAAACTGGTTGAAAAATCATTGCAGGAAATGCATTTTGATGGTCAACCGGAGAACCTTTATAAACCGGTTGCTTATAGTTTGGCTGCAGGAGGAAAAAGATTAAGGCCGGTATTGGTTCTAATGGCATATGAATTATATCGCAGTGATATCAATAAAGCCTTAAAACCCGCCACCGGAATTGAAGTGTTTCATAATTTTACCTTGCTTCACGATGACATCATGGATAAATCTGCAATGCGCAGGGGAAAACCTACTGTGCAGGCCAAATGGAATACCAACGCTGCTTTGTTGTCCGGTGACGCTATGTTGATCATTGCAACCGATCTTATCAGTGAGGCTCCATACAATCAAAACAGAGTGATAAAAGCATTTAATAGGGCTGCACTGGATGTATGTGAAGGACAACAATATGATATGGATTTTGAATCACAAAAGCACATAGCGGAAAGTGATTATTTAAAAATGATAACATTGAAAACAGCATCACTCATTGCTGTAAGCCTTAAAATAGGCGGGTTGATGGCAAACGCTCCTGAAGATGATGTAACCCTGTTG
>JBNGDT010000040.1:0-6613 GCA_049975305.1 Bacteroidales bacterium
CGGAAACACACATATCGGGGATTGATGTAATGGTTGGATCCAGCATTTCATAAAATTCAACTGTCACGGTATCGCTTGCCCAGCATCCGGAACCATCATTGTATTCAAGATACCACATCACTTCATACTCCCCGTCAATATTAACGGTAACGGTTGTTGTGGGGTTATTTTGATTGAAGAAGCTCATTGTTCCCGGGCCACTTAACAGTTGCCATGTACCGGTAACACCCGAAGGCGGGGTACTTCCTTCCATGGATGTCTGATGATCACAGACAAGCTGGTCATCTCCAGCATCAGGAGCAAGATCGGGATTAACAACAAAATCAACCTCATCTGTCCCTGTACATCCAGCTTCACTGGTTACGGTAACCGAATATGTATCTGAAGATGACACATTGTTTGTTTGGGTGTGTGTGCCATCACTCCATTCAAAATAAGCCCCCTGACCTGCATCAAGAATAAAGGGAGTATCGTACTCACATACCAGCAAATCTTCACCGAGGTCGGGTGTTGGGGCATCATGAATAGTCACATTTACTTCATCCGTTGCTGTACATGACAAATCATCTGTAACAGTAACAACATAAGTATCCGTTGTTGAGGGGTTGATGGTTTGTGTGGTTTCGGTTGTGCTCCAGACATAAGTAGTGAACCCCGCTCCTGCATCCAGTGTGATTGGAAGATCGTAATCACAAACATCATAATCAGGTCCCAAATCAACCTGAGGATTTGAAACCTGAACCGTAACTGAATGCGTTTCAGAATCACATGGATAATTCACTTCAAGATAATATGTTGTTTCAGATGAAGGAGTTACTGTTAGCGTTTCTCCATGAGAATTATCATAGAGCCATGTCCAGCTCAGCACATCCGGATCAATGGAAGTATTATAATCAAAACTAAGAGTAGCTTCTTCACCGGGTTCACATATCGGACCATCCTGATGCATTTGTATATCGGGATTAATTTCATCAAGTATGTATATGGTATCAAGGGTTTCTTCAGGATTACAAGGGCAACCACCTTCATAAGACAACAAAATATATTCCATGCCTTCAGCCATACCATCCTCATACACATCAAACGTTAATGTGTCACCAATCAAGCCTGCCGGGATAGTAAAAATATCTGAAATATTATCATAATCAGTACCCATGGAAGCATTTCCATCAATGGTCAATTCCACATCCATGTTCTGACTGACATCAAGTGTATCTTCCCTTTCAAAATAAACATATACCTGGCAACCTTCATACACATAGTTGGTCATGTCCCATGAATTAAAACTTTCAGAATTCAACTGTTCCCCTGACACAAAACTACCTGCATGGAAAAACACCCCAGAATCATAAGATGAATCACCTGCATCTCCAATGGCAAGTTTAATATGGTATGTCTGGCACATTTGAACCTCAGCTTCGGCTACCAACGGGATGGTTGCACCATCATATTCAATATCATTATTGTAGGCAAGTCCTTGACCACCAGAACCGGATGTTGATCCGGTGTAATAAATCCCGCTGTTATATACATTATCAATGGTAACAGGCTGTCCATTTGGAAGTAAGGCTATATTTATGGCATTTAGGCTATAGGGGCCATTGATGCCCGGGCCGGAAAGGAAAAATCCAAATACATCATTATAACTGGAGTTGGCATATTCAGGGAATTCTTCAGAACCAAAAATGTATTCAAATTTAATTGTATCGCTGGCCGGGATAAAATCAAACTCCAGAACGGCAGCATCATTGACCGAATATCCTGGATTCAATGCCTGAAGGTCAGGGTCGGATCCGCCGGATGTTGTTGCCCCTGCTGATGTTGAAACATCAGGCCCTTCTGCAAGGGTGGCATTACCTGAACACAGGATAATGCCTTCATCAAAGCCTGAGGAACCTATGGCACCTGTAAAATAACCGATGCTTATGGGATCACCGGTGTACGTAACGTTAAAGGCCTGAAGGCAACCTGAAATTAATACATCCTGTACGAGCTGTTGCGGTGTATATGTAGATTGATCCACAGAAATGAGTTTTGTGTGTACCTGTGAGGGACGCTTACGTACAGCAACTTCGATGTTCTGGCCTGATAATTCCTTTGAAAAATACAAACGCAAAACAACCTTCTCACCAGGGGCAAAATCAAAATGATTAATGGTAAACACGCCTGGTGATTCATGTAAATGCGTCATTCGTACCAGATTGTATTCCCCCTGATCATCATGGTAGGCTAATACACCTGCAACTGTTTCATCCCCATCAGGATAATTGAGGTGAACTTCAACATCCATACCGGCAGGCATTTTAAAACCAAAATAATAATTTTGGTTATAGTAAGAACGCAATGTACCTTCAAACGGTATTTCATGATTGGAGGCCGGGTTTAGCTCAAAGTTAATGAATTGCAAATCCAAGGTTGGCTTTATATCATAACATTCTGATGGTTCTGTACTTAGTTCCTGTATTGGTTGTGCTTTCAAAACGTTAATACCAAAACCCAATATCAAAAGATACATTAAAAAACTTATTACGCATATGTTTTTCATAACACTTTTTTTTAATTCAAAATTAAACAAATTGCTTTCTAATTAAACAGATTTTATCTCAAATAGGATTCTGTTTCGATCCATGTTAATAATTTTAAAGTAGCTAATTTACTAAATTTTAGCATACAATAAACAAAAATATTTCAACTGTTTCATTTTAAAAATAAAAAACTTACATCCCACATAATTTGTGCTTTAAAAATTTACATATATACAGACTATTTTTTTTAAGATTTCGTTGTCTTATTTTTTGTTAACAATAAACTATCTTTGTTTCATAGAAATAAATTCATTTATCATGAAATATCCTGAAATAAACCTAAAAACCGCTGCTGATCTTGGCATCAATGAAGAAGAATTTGCTTTGATCCAAAAATACATGGGGCGCAAACCCAACTTTACCGAACTCAGCATATATTCAGTAATGTGGTCAGAACATACCAGTTATAAAAATTCCATCCGCTGGCTAAAAACCCTGCCACGTAAGGGCAGAAAATTGCTTACAGAAGCAGGAGAAGAAAATGCCGGACTTGTGGACATCGGTAATGATCTGGCATGCGCTTTCAAAATAGAATCACATAACCATCCATGTGCTGTAGAACCATACCAGGGAGCAGCTACCGGCGTAGGTGGCATCAATCGTGATATTTTCACCCTCGGTGCCCGCCCCATAGCTCAGCTCAATTCTTTGCGCTTCGGCAATCTCAAAAATGAAACGACAAAATGGATGATTAAGGGCGTGGTTAAAGGCATCGGTGATTACGGAAACTCGTTTGGGGTGCCCGTGGTTGGTGGTGAAGTGTTTTTCGACGATTCATACAATACCAATCCCATAGTCAATGCCATGAGTGTAGGGATATTAAAAAAAGGCAACATGGTATCAGCCATAGCAAAGGGAAAAGGCAATCCTGTTTTCATTGTTGGTTCATCCACAGGGAAAGACGGCATACATGGTGCTACTTTTGCCTCTGCCGACATCACTGAAAATTCTGCGGATGACATTCCCAGCATTCAGGTTGGAGACCCATTCCAGGAAAAATTGCTCCTTGAAGCTTCCCTGGAACTCATTGATAGCGGCGTAGTGGTTGGTATGCAAGATATGGGTGCTGCCGGCATCATTTGTTCCACATCCGAAATGTCGGAAAAAGGCAATTCAGGTATGCGCATTGACCTTGACAAAGTACCACTGCGGCAAAAAAACATGGAAGCATGGGAAATTTTGCTTTCCGAATCGCAGGAACGCATGCTTGTGGTAATCAAAAAAGGGAAAGAAGATGTCGCCAAAAAAATATTTGATAAATGGGACATCAACTGTGCTCAGATTGGTGAAGTCATTGATGAAGATAAACTCTACTTTTCGTACAAAGGCAAACAAGAAGCTGAAGTACCTGCATCCAGCCTCGTGCTTGGTGGTGGTGCACCAGTATATGATCGTGAATACAATGAACCGGCTTACATCGCCAGGAGCAAAGCATTTAATATAGATGATGTGCCACAACCAAATAATTATAAACAAATTGCGGAATTTATCCTGGCTCTGCCCAATGTGGCATCAAAACGATGGGTGATTGAACAATACGATACTATGGTACGCACCAACAACATGAGTACCAATAAAATTTCTGATGCCGGGGTGGTCAACATCAAAGGCACCAACACAGCCCTGTCCTTGACCACTGATTGCAACAGCCGTTATGTTAAGGCCGATCCCTACACCGGCACCATGATAGCTGTAGCAGAAGCAGCAAAAAATGTAGCCTGTTCAGGGGCAACGCCAACGGCGATTACTAACTGCCTGAATTTTGGATCTCCGTACAATCCCGAAGCATACTGGCAATTTGTCAAAGCAGTGCAGGGCATGGGAGACGCATGCAGGAAATTCAACACTTCCGTTACCGGCGGAAACGTAAGTTTTTACAACCAGACCACAAAAAACGGCAAAACCGAACCGGTATTTCCCACACCTATTATCGGCATGCTTGGCATCATGGAAGACAAATCATACCATACCGGTCTGGGTTTCAAACACAAAGGCGACATGATTTTCCTGCTGGGGAAATCCAAAAATGACATTGCCTCATCAGAATACCTCTATCATTATCATAAAATTAAAAACACACCTGCACCCTATTTTGATTTGGATTTTGAATATAAACTCGTGCAAATACTACAAATACTGGCAAAAGAAAACATGGTCGAATCCATGCATGATGTTTCGGATGGCGGCCTGTTTGTCTGCCTTGCCGAATCTGCTTTTGACAACAACCTGGGTTTTGATATCACCAGCGATGCCGAAGTCAGAAAAGATGCATTCCTGTTTGGGGAAGCGCAGGGACGCGTTGTTGTCAGTGTTAAACCCGATAAAGAATCTGATTTTATTGACCTGATGATTGACAACGATTTTCCGTTTTCTACCCTCGGTCATGTCACCAAAGGTGAAATTCGTGTGGATGATGTCGCTTTTGGCTTTGTCAAAGACCTGAAAAAAATATACAGCTCGGCACTGGAAAAGCAAATAAACCAAACATAACATGAGGGATAAACCTCCAACAGATACCGGTAATTCGGTTGACAACATATTCAACCACATTGCCGGCAGGTATGATTTCCTCAATCATTTTTTGTCATTAGGGATTGATAAACTGTGGCGGCGAAAACTCAGGCGCATCATAACACAACACCATCCCCATGCCCTGCTTGACATTGCTACCGGCACCGGTGATATGCTGATCCTGCTGCATGATACCGGGGTAAAACACCTGCATGGCATCGATCCCGCTCCTGCCATGCTGGAAAAAGCACAGGAAAAACTCAAAAAAAAGAACATCAGTGATAACATACAACTGCACACAGGGTGTGCCGAAGATTTACCTTTTGACAGCGGGAGTTTTGATCTGGCCAACATTGTGTTTGGCATACGGAATTTTGACAACCTCGAAAAGGCCATCTCAGAGATCAAACGCATTCTAAAACCAGGAGGAAGCATCACCATCATGGAATTTGACATGCCACGTAACCGGGTAATTAAACCTTTATATGTCTTTTATCTAAAGCAAATTATTCCGGTTGTTGGAGCGTTGATTTCCAGAAACAAAAAAGCATACAGGTACCTGTCTGAATCCATTCTCGCTTTTTCCAGGGAGACCGATGTAAATGCCAAATTAAAACAAACCGGATTTCATGATACCAAAACGGTAGCTTTGTTTTTTGGCATCGCCCGCATTTATTCAGCAGTAAAGCATTGATGATTGGCACCTGATGTGAAAGGCTTACACTAAATCATGTGAAAGCTACCGCCTTATTTCCTTCAGAAAAATCAAAATGGCCAGAAACCGTTGTCCATATTTTTATAAAGTTTTGTTTATTTACATGTTAACAAGCACGGCCCTTAAATGTTTAAGATTTCACCTGTTGGGTAGGGAAAACCCGTGTAGCCCCAAAGCCATACTCTTTGAAAGATGCGTCCTCATAGCGCAGTTTATAATCATTTTCAAGGCTTTTCCTTAAGGTTGACCTGAGGGTTCCGTTACCGATACCATGAATAAACACAACCGACTCTATCCGCTCTTTGATAGCCTCATTAAGCACTTCATGAAAATACCTCATCTGATATTCCAGTATTTCATGGTTACTCATGCCCACCACTGTATCTACCAACGCATTGATATGCAGGTCCTCTTCCCATACCACAGGTTCTGACCGTTTTGTTGAGCGACTGTGTTTTTCTGCATCCAGCTTTTCCAGCATTTCCTTTTCTGAAGATACTTCATTCAGATCAGCATTCACAATAATATCATTGCTGTACATCACATGCACCTGCGCTTTGTCGTGAAAATAATCGCTGTTGCTGTATGCCTCATCCTGCTTCAAACGTGCCTGCTTGATTTTAAGTTCCGCCTGGATAAGAGGTTTGAGCTGCTGCATCTGATTTCCTGTAAACAGACCCTGCATTGCCACTTTTTTCAAATCATTCAAATTCTTGTCGTCGATTTTCATCAATTCCAGCTTGGTGTCCGGTTCCAGCACATCCTGTGATATCAGTTTGTATGCCTCATCGTATGCCTGGTA
>JBNGDT010000040.1:6623-15425 GCA_049975305.1 Bacteroidales bacterium
GCCTGGTACAGGGCAAAATACAGATAATAGGGTGAATCATTGATTAAAAACATACTTACGTTGCGGGCATCCTCATCTCTTGTGAAAGCCAGCAATACTTTGTACACGGTTCTGTCTTCATTGATTTTCATTTTCTCAGGGTCGGTATGTTGTGGTGCTTCATCAGCGGCATGCTGAACCAGGCTTTCAGCTCCTCTTTCTATCAACACGAGGTCTTCGGCTGCTACCGGATATTCAAAACCATCCTCAGTTTCCACTATCAAAGTACCATCCTTTTGAACACGCCTGACCTCGCCACCGCCTACGTCATTCAAAAACCTTACTTTATCACCCTGTCTGTATTTTATCATATTGCTCATAATTATATAAATTTTTCTTTATTTTGCAGTAAATTCCTGTCACATGACGAATGATACAAAGTTAATAAAGATTAAAGACTATTCATATACATTACCGGAATCACGCATTGCAAAATATCCGCTTGAAGCCAGGGACTCATCCAAACTGCTGATATATAACAGGGGAACGCTTACACAAAATAAATTTTACAAATTAACCGGGTACCTGCCAGAAAACGGGCTAATGGTATGGAATGATTCCCGTGTGCTCAATGCCAGGCTAGTATTTCATAAATCCACAGGGGCCAGGGTAGAAATATTCTGCATTTCACCGGATGGGGAACAGGATTACAGCACAGCCCTGCAATCAAAAGGAAAAACCAGATGGAAGTGCATCATCGGCAACCTGAAAAAATGGAAAACGGGTGCACTTACCGGCACTTTTAATGTTGATGATAAAGAAATAAAGATGCATGCAAAGCTGATTGAACGGGGAAAAACAGAGCATGTCGTGGAATTCTGCTGGGATGATACAGGTACCACTTTTGCCTCCATTATGGAACACAGCGGCCTCACTCCCATCCCACCCTATTTAAAAAGAGAAAGTGAACAAATAGACAGGCAGCGGTATCAAACGGTGTATTCTACCGTTTCGGGTTCGGTGGCAGCACCCACAGCAGGCCTGCATTTTTCGGACAGGATGCTGCAAACACTCAGGCAAAGCAGTACAGAGACAGCCTCCCTGACACTGCACGTGGGGACGGGAACATTTCAACCTGTCAAATCCACACACATTGGCGACCATGTTATGCATACAGAGTTTTTTTACGCTTCACGTGACCTGTTGATGGCGTTGAAAAAGCATGCGGGGAACATAACAGCTGTAGGCACCACCAGCCTGCGTGGGATGGAAAGCCTGCTTCAGGCCGGGATTAAAGCCATGCAGGGAGAAACACAACTGGATGCGCCCCAACACATCACCCAGTGGGAAGCTTACAACAGGCCCGAAGGAATAAGCCTGGAAACGGTATTGGATTTTATGGTTGAAGAAACAGGCAGGCTGAACATCAATCACATTCACGGCAAAACCAACATGATGATTGCGCCTGGATATCCATTTCTGGTGCCTGACAGGTTGATTACCAACTTCCACCAGCCGGGCTCTACCCTGTTACTGCTCATTGCAGCCTACATCGGCGATGACTGGAAAAATGTGTATGACTACGCTTTGCAACACGGATTCCGTTTTTTGAGCTATGGCGACAGCTCTTTGCTGATACCAAATGGGACACAAGAATAGTAGAGCCTGATAACAATCAAAGCGTACATTTTTTTCACCCATCATCCACAACATCCTAAATAAATTCATTACCTTTGGTGAATATAAAGCTATATTGAACCAGTAAATACAATAATTTCCACATGAGGATGAAATATTGACACAGGATTATAGGTTTGAATATGTTATAGTTAGCCTTAATTTAGATGTTAGATAAAGGAATTGATAATATCGAATGAAAATTAAAGAAGATTTGAGTTTAGAAACTAAAGCTAATAAAGCTGGCCTATTTGGTTTTGCCAAAACGCAAAGACACGCTCAAAAACTCGGTTAAAGCTATAATTATGGTGAATGGTTATGTACAAAATAGACAACAACCACGAATTGAAATGCTTTATAGAATCGCTGAAATTCCCGGTGTGAGAGTAAAGGAATTATTAATTGACAACGAAATTAAAACAGACAAATAATGAGCAAGGAACAAAAAATAACCAATGACATAAAAGTGCCGAAAAAGACGAAGCCATAGAAAAATAGATAAATGAAATTTTGATGATACAAATGAGCTTTTGCAAAAGCTCATAATGGAAAATGAAGTAATTGACTTCTCATTGAAATAAACGAAAAAAAGCGGTTTCAAACAACATCCACCCAACCAAATTGACGAAATTGACGAATGAGAAAGGAGATTTATTAACCGAAATTTCTGCAACTGACATTGGCGTTTTACATTCAAACTAAGAGGTCGCAAATACCTATTTTTTTGATGAATTGTACTATGATTCAGAATTAGAAAAAGCGAATGTTAAAACCGGAATTAATGACAGTGTAATTTTGCAGTGAGAAAAAAAGAAGAATGGGTTATTTGTATAATTTCCCCTCGTTACACCTTTAACAACGTTGTTAAACAACACTCCTAAGTATTTATGGAATATTTATTCAGCAACGCGCAATTCAACTTCCACATTTCCACGTGTTGCTTTCGAATACGGACATACCTGGTGCGCTTTTTTCATTAGTTCCACCGCTTTGTCTTTGTCCACGCCTGGAATATGCCCTGAAATCACCGCATTGATGCCAAGTCCGTCTTTTTGTTTGCCTATCCCAACCGTGGCTGTGATGCTGGTTTTGCCGGTTTCTACACCTTCCTGCTTGATCACAAGATCCAGGGCGCCGTTGAAACAGGTTGACCAGGTGGCTGCAAACAACTGTTCGGGATTTGTATAGGCTCCGCCTTCACCTCCCATGCTTTTGGGTACACGGGTTGTCATGGATATCAGTCCGTCTTCGCTCTCAACTTTTCCATTTCTGCCACCTGTTGCGGTAGCTTTTGCTTCATACATTGTTTTCATATCGTTTGTTTTTTAGATTTCTGATTTTATTGTTCTTACAACACTATTAACAGTAAAACATGCAAATGGTTTAGCTTTGCCACGTTTTTATAAAGCCCCCGCATTTTTACACCAAATTTTCATAAAATTATATTACAGTGATTAATCTGGCAGCTGCCCGAATTACTACTTCAGACTCCGGACTCCCGGCTTCGGTCTTTAGTCTGCATCCTTCAACGGTTTTGCACACAAAAGAAGGGGGCATAATTCTGTAGAAGTGAAGTTTCCTTCAAAAAACCCACTTGCACACCTTATTAAATTCTGCTATTTTTAACACATGATTTTTAAACAAAGCAAAAAGAAACGAAAAGATGTGGCATTGGTATTGTCCAGTGGAGGTGCCCGTGGCATTGCCCATATTGGTGTCATCAATGCCCTGGAAAAACACGGTTACAACATCACATCCATTTCAGGTTCCAGCATGGGGGCACTGGTTGGTGGCATATATGCTGCCGGTAGTTTAAAAACACTGGAAGATTGGGTAAAAACCCTTACCAAAATGGAAGTGTTTAAACTTATGGATTTCACCATCAGCACCAGTGGTTTATTGAAAGGTGAAAAACTCATCACCGAGCTGGAAGACATGATTCCGGACAGAAACATTGAAGAACTTGACATTCCCTATTGTGCTGTGGCTACTGACATCATCAATGAAGAAGAAGTGGTTTTTACCAAAGGCAAACTTTACGATGCCATCCGGGCTTCCATCTCCATCCCAACCGTGCTCAAACCTTATGTCATGGACGGGCGGCACCTTGTGGATGGCGGGGTAATGAATCCCATCCCTTCAAACAGGGTTGAACGCAGTAAAACTGACCTTCTGGTGGTTTCCAATGTGAACAGCAGGCTAGATGAGGACCCCGGAAAACCATCCACCCCGGAAGAAGCACCAACACCTAAAATTTCAGTGCCGGAAGATGTCAACATGGCCAGAAAAGCCATCATCAATTTACAGCAAAACATCAGCAAGCTTATATCACCCACCAGCAATAATAAAACCGGCATTTTCAACCTGATGAACAGGTCTATCAGCCTTATGCTGCACATAATATCAGAAAATTCATTGCGTGAATATCCACCGGATATACTGGTTCAAACCGACAGGAACAAATACGGCACGTTTGATTTTTACAAATCCGCTGAAATCATCCAATATGGTGAAGATGCTTGTGAGGAAGCCCTGAAACAAATTCAAAAATAATTAACATTTCTCAGAAGGAAGATTGCAACGCAGAAAAATGGCAATAGAACAAGTCAAAATATATAGGTTATTTTCTTACATGCCCTTAGTGCCTATAAAACTACTAATTTTTTGATTATTCTACCATTTTATACCAAGTGGCGTTCAACCCTGCCTCGGTCAGGCCTACTGCAGGCAGGACTGAACACATACCGGTACTACTAAGCCATTAACTCTGGCTTTTGCTGATAGGATTAGAGTTAGTTGACCCCGAAGCGGGTCAAATATGAATAACCATGGGAGAAACCCGTGGTTGAAAAATAAACTCAAGTCCTTTTTGGCAAGAGTTTTTGCAATTTTCGCAAAAAACCATGCCAAAAAGTGGGATTTGCAGTAGGCCCAGATAAATTGAACCCCTATTTACAACCACATCAAATTAAAAAAGCCGCACTCCTGAAGGAAAGCGGCTTTTTTTAATCGTATTTTAAGCAAGCTTAGAATTTACGTTCTTTAATACGGGATTTTTTACCGGTAAGCTTACGTAAGTAAAAAATACGTGAGCGCCTTACTTTCCCGTGTTTATTCACAGCAATACTGTCAATAAACGGAGAATACAAAGGAAATATACGTTCTACCCCATAACCACCTGAGGCTTTTCTTACGGTAAAGGTTTTATTCATGCCTTCACCCTTTTTTTGCAGCACAACACCACGAAATCCCTGGATACGTTCTTTGTTCCCTTCCTTGATTTTATAATTTACGGTTATTGTATCCCCTGCATTGAATTCTGGATAATCAACGTCCCGCTTATATTCTTTTTCAACAGCCTTTAAATAATCCATCACCTTTAATTTTAAATGTTTGTTCAATTTTCGGACTGCAATAATACAAATAATTTTCCGAACGATGTATGTTTTTAACAAAACTTTTTTCTTATTTTATTTTACTCATACATAAGCCTGTATAATATTGTTTATCAGGGCGCCACGGCTCCTGCGCACAGGCCTTTCTAGCCGTCGGTGTACGGCTATTAGTTACCGCCTCCCACCTGGCGCGGGGGAGATAGAGAGATGGAGTGTGGAGTGAAGGCATACTATCCATCATACACTCTCTCCGTCTCTCCATCTCTGTGGCCAAATTAACAGCTATCGCAAGACAGCCAATCCGCGTAAATCAGTGAAATCTGTGGCAATAAAAAGTAGCAATAAAAACCTGTCGCAGACAGCCCAAATAGTAATATATCCTAAACAAATTAGTATGTTCCGCTGATTTACTCTTCTTCTTCCTGGGGGATCAATAACTTGTTTCCGGTATCTTCAACGATGCGACGGTACCATTTTTCGCCATAACCGGGCTGTTCCAGTTGTGGTACCACGTATTTATAGCCTTCGTTAGGTTCTGATTTCTTTTTTATATTTCCATCCATATATTTTGTAAACAAATGTTTAAACAATTCCTGCCACCTTACTAATGTTTCATTGGCAGTATTCACGGAGTATTTTGTGGCTTTGGCAATTGCCTTTTCGGGATTTTCCTTGTACAATTTTTTCATTTCATCTTCCATTGCTTTCACTTCCCTGATGTATTTCTTCTCAAGCTCCAGTTGAACTTCACGGATTTCCGGCTGAATAACATTATAACGTGTATAAGCAAAATTGGATACCAGGTTGAATACCCAGAATGCAGCATCCCACTCAAATTCCATCATACTGCCATTGCCAACGGCATAAGCATCCGGTACTTGTGTGATGCCGCAAATAATCGGGACATACACGGTAGTAGCAGCATCATCCACTGAAAACCAGTTGACTCCACCCACAGGATCGGGCATCCAGCTTTTGAGCTGAGCTACAAATGAAAAACCTGTCTGCTGTGTAGCAGTGGCCCTTTCGTTAACATAGGTTTTATCATCAACTTCCCATGTCAGCGGCCGCCAGCGATAAGGATTACCGAAAGGCCCTGCACCAATATCATCACGCATGTCAAGCTCTGTTCCTTCGAGGTGATTCCGCATGTTATCCATAACCGTGTGTACATCAATTTTTTCATCCGGTTTAATCCAAAGCGGCATCCGGTTGGAAGCATAGCCGTGTTTTCCGTATTCAATGTTTCCTTTGGCATATTCCCAATATTCATCCATACCTGATGCTACATCATCAAAAAATGCCCATACACGGATTTCGCAAAAACGTGCACCGCCAAAATCCACAGGTGCGTATGTATCTGAAAAACTAAATTCTTCATCTTTGCCATCAAAATAACCCTGTTCACGGGCAAAACTTATTACATCGTCAGAATGAAAAGTGGTTTGTTCTTTATCAAACCAATTATTCTTTTTTACTTTGGGAAAGGTAGTGATCCTGGCCTGGTTGGCATGTGCACAGACATATCCATCCGGTACCATACGGGCTACCCATACTGCACCGGTGTTTCCTGGGCCTTTGCCTATCATTTCCATAATCCACACTTCATTGGGGTCGGCAATGGAAAACGATTCGCCATGACTGCAAAACCCGTATTCATCCACAATGCTTGTCATTACTTTGATGGCTTCACGTGCAGTTTTGGCACGTTGCAATGTAATATACATTAAATTTCCATAATCCATGGTAGCTGTTGTGTCAACCAACTCAAGCCTTCCCCCGTATGTGGTTTCACCTATGGCCACCTGGTGTTCGTTGACATTGCCTATTACACTGTATGTGTGTTCTGCCTGCGGGATTTCACCCAGGTATTTTCCTGTATCCCATTCATAGACTTTCATCATGCTGCCTTTGGGATAATCTTTGGCAGGACGAAAATACAATGCTCCGTAAAGCACATGGCTGTCTGCAGCATAGCTGATCATAGTAGAACCGTCTTTTGAAGCGCCTTTTGTAACCAAAAAATTAGTACATGCATCGCCACTTCCTGTTCCGCTTAATAAAAAGCCGGCGGTCAACATCAAACTAAAAAACAATCTTTTCATAATTTTATCTTTTTATGATTTATTGCAAAATATAAAAAATATCATTTCAGACATCACCAGCAAAAATTAATTTGTGAAATATACACTTAAGATTTTATTAATGGTGCGCTGCTTTTTGGGATTTTATACCACATGCTATACTGATTTTTTTGCTATTGCTTGCCATTTGGCAATAATCATACCGGTTTGCTAATTGGAAGGGGAGCAAAAAAAATAGTAATGCGACTGAAAAAAAACATGGTTCATGCAACCACACTTTTTAACATCAACTTTCAACATCGAATTTTATTTTAATAAGCATTATAGCTCACAATATCATCAAGTTCTTTTCGTATTTTTTTCCTGTGTTTTCCTTTGGGATAACCAATAGTGATGATCAGCATGGCTCTTTTTTTGTCCGGAATATGCAACAATTCCTTTGCTTTGTTCTCATTGAACCATCCTATCATACATGTACCAAGTCCTTCATCAGCGGCCTGCAAACAAAAATGCTCAGCAGCAATACCTACGTCCATAAGCACGAATTTTTTATCCCGCACCATTTCTCCGAGCCTGGATGTAAAATTGGGTTTCTCCAATACCAGTACCACATGAAC
Source organism: Bacteroidales bacterium (assembly GCA_049975305.1). Taxonomy (GTDB): domain Bacteria; phylum Bacteroidota; class Bacteroidia; order Bacteroidales; family ML635J-15; genus JAQIBY01. The sequence goes on from JBNGDT010000040.1 coordinate 14,376, forward strand.
AGGGGCCTGTTTTGTAAAATGATTGATTGGTAGCAACCGGTTACTTGTGGTGTCTGCTATTTTATTTTTTAAATCGGGATCATCCACCACAATGAATTTCCATGGTTGAGCATTACATGCGGATGGTGCTAATCGTGCTGCTTCAAGGCAACGCATCAGTTTCTCCTTTTCTACCGGCTTATCTGTGTACTGGCGTTGCGATTGCCTCTGTTTCACAAGATTTAAAAAATTACCATTGTTACTCATAATTGCTTCATTTTGTATTGCAAATTAATAATTATGTTTGAGTAAAATTAAATTTTCGCATTTCGCGATTCGCATTATGCGAAATTTTAGTTGTATTTACAGCTTATGGTTATTTTACTTATAAGCCTTTTTAATTCACCCCCTTAAGCTCAGAAAACCGTTTGCGTCTCCGGACGTGATATTGCCATAGAATGCTGCCATTGTAAAAACCGGAGTTATGCAGGTTACTTTTAAAAGCCTGCATTTGCTTCCGTTTCTCCATGGTCTGTTTGTAAGTTTTTCGGACGTTATTCCATGCTTTAAAAACAGCTCTTGCATCTTTAAACCGCCCTGAAAACATAAAACTGACGGCAGCCAGCATATCCAGCCAAAACCGGGCAAACATTACAGGTTTATAGCGTTTTGGGGGCAGGTTTTTTTGCAACATCCACAGGTTGTTTCTGAAATTCAAAAATGTTTTTCGCGGTTCATTTTTTGGTAATGTTCCGCCTCCTACATGGTAAACTACGGATTGCGGCACACACACCACCCGTTTTCCGCCGTTTTTTATACGCCAGCACAAATCAATTTCCTCCATGTGGGCAAAAAAGTCCTCATCCAGGCCATGGTGTGCATTCCACAAATCACGCCGAAAAAACAAGGCTGCCCCGGCACCCCATAACACATCGTGAATTTCATCGTACTGTCCGTGGTCTTTTTCAACATGCTCAAAAATGCGGCCCCGGCAAAACGGATATCCGTATTTATCAATATATCCACCGGCAGCACTGGCGTATTCAAAATAAGCAGGGTTTTTCTGATCTA
>JBNGDT010000041.1:0-15363 GCA_049975305.1 Bacteroidales bacterium
ATCATAGTGTCTTTGATAATATCAAAAGGCGTAGTAAAGGCTACGCCTTTTTTGATTTAGTATCGGATTGAAAAATCAGGGTTAATTTTTATAAATTTCACCTCTGCTTGCAGCTATAGTATTATGAAGTAATGCCACAATAGTCATGGGGCCGACACCTCCGGGTACGGGCGTGATGTATGAACATTTTGGAGCCACATCATCAAAATCCACATCACCGAGAAGTTTCCATCCGCTTTTGGTCTTGTCGGATTTCACCCTGGTAATACCTACATCAATTACCACAGCCCCTTTTTTTACCATATCTGATTTTACATATTCAGCTTTACCTAATGCCACAATCAAAATATCGGCACCGGAAGTAATTTTTTTAATATCTTTTGTCCGGCTATGGCATAAAGTGACGGTAGCGTTGCCTGGTTTGGATTTTTGCCCCAGTAAAATACTTACCGGTCTGCCCACAATGTTGCTTCTCCCAAGCACAACAACATGTTTTCCTTCGGTTTCGATATCATACCTTTTCAGTATAGTAAGAATCCCGAATGGGGTGGCAGAAATATAGGCAGGCATCCCCAGTGTCATGCGGCCAATGTTTTCAGGATGAAAACCATCAACATCCTTTTTCGGGTTAATAGCCTCAACAACCTTTTGTTCGTCAATATGGTCGGGGAGGGGCAATTGTACTATGAAGCCATCAATGGCATTGTCATCGTTCAATGCCTTAACTTCTTTTAACAGACATGCTTCGGTAATATCATCTTCAAAACGCAATACGGTGGACTTGATGCCAGTTTCTTCGCAGGCTTTTTCTTTGTTTCGAACATAGGTTTCTGATGCCCCGTTATGACCCACAAGAATAGCTACCAAATGAGGAATTTTTCCTCCTTCCTCCTTTATCTTGTCTATCTCTTTTTTAATTTCTTCCTTAATTTGTATGGATAAAGCTTTACCGTCAATTATTTCCATGATTGTGTGTTTTTATTGAATTACAAATATAATGATTTAGTCCGGAATGAATTTTACATTATTTTACTTATTATCATAAATTATTCACAAATTATGACAATGTAAAGTTGCTTTCAAAAAACATCGGGGCTTTTTTTAATTGTGTAACTCAAAAATTTATTGTATTTTTACATGTTAAAATAAACTGTGTATGACAGTATCTGATTACATAAGGGATTTATTATATACTGAGGATTGTGTGATTGTTCCGGGATTTGGCGGTTTTGTCGGCAATTACCAGGAAGCAAAGATCAATTTCAGGACTACGGAAATTTTTCCGCCTTCAAAAACCATTGCCTTTAATCAGAAATTGCAAAAAGACGATGGCTTGCTGATTAAATCGATAGCCTTTGGTGATAACATTTCTTACGAGCTTGCAAGCCGAAAAGTGAAGACATTTGTAACCAGGGTAAATGAAACTCTTGATAATGGCAAAACTGTTAAATTAAAAGCATTAGGTAGTTTTTCAAAGAAGAAAAGCATTCTTGTTTTTGAATCTGACAATACTGCAAATTATCTGAAAGATACATACGGACTGGATAGTTTTGAATTTCCATTGCTGGAAACTGTTTCCAAACGCATTTTCCAACCAAAGAAAACATTAACCCCGGTAAAGAAGAAACGCCGGCGCCCCAGTTTGGTGCCACTGATTGTTGGAATTCCTATAATAGCAGCACTTATCTATGCTCCCTTTTTTTTCCAGGAGAAAGAATATCAGTATGTTTTTGGTAAGGCTGGTATTGAAATTCCAATGGGAATGAATAAACGCATCATTGCATTGAATGCTGCCGATTTTGACCTGGAACGGAAGACCTTGTCTGCCAAACCCGAAAGCAAGGAAGAATCTTACCAGGAAGAAACAACTAAAACCCTGCAGGAAGTCGAACCTGTTCTAACCAGCGAACCGGTTGTAGCAGAAAAGACAGAATCTGAACAGAAAATACAGGGCACTGAACCTGTTTCTGAAACAACTTCAGAAAGTGGGGGAATAACAACAGGTGAGTATTTTATCATTGGTGGTAGTTTTAGTTATTTGGCCAATGCAGAAAAAGCAGTATCTCAGTACGAAAACATGGGCTATAATTGCCGGATATTCAAAGCCGGAAACGGCATGAACAGGGTTGCCATTAGAGCTTATGAAACAATTGAGGATGCTTATCAGGATTTGGATTACCTAAGGCAGCAGGTTGGGAACAATGACCTGTGGATTTTGCATCGCTAGTGTCAAGTCATTTAATCAGTAACTTTTTGACATCCCGTTTGCTATCGCTTGTAAGCGTGATAAAATATACCCCGGGTTGAAGCTCGCTGACTGGTATTGAAATCTTATTCTCTCCGGTGTTGAGGTGATGTTTTTGGCAACAAATCAGCTTCCCGCTTGTGTCGTGAATGTGTATATTCAGGTTTTTATCGTTTTGATTGTAAAAGGAAAACCAGCAGTATGTGCTTGCCGGATTTGGATACAGTGCAGCACGCAAAAACGTCGGATTTTCTGTTGACAAGGCTGTATTCATGGCATATTTTAATTTCCATCCCTGTGCCCTGTTGTTATAACTTCTGAATGTCAGGATAATGTTATCCGAATTTACAAAAAATGGTTCAGGTATGGTGTTGCCGGTAAAGTTAGCAACAATATTATTGGTATTTTCATTCCTTATCTGCACATAATCTCCATCGGCAACATCAAATTCGAGAAACTGAAAGCAAACTGAATCGGCTCCTTCGGGTTGAATGTACCAGTTGCAAAACGTATTTTGATTGTAAAGATAACTGTTGCTTCCGTCGCTGATGATTCTGCTGCTGTCTGTAAATATAGTCATAAGGGAACAATAGTCAGGTTGTTCTGAATCATAGCTTAACAACCACCCCTCATCTGTCCCTGAGCTGTTGGTAATGAACTTTATCAGTACGTTATCCGCAGTGCTTTCAAAACTTTGCGGGTTAACCTCACCCGAAAATGTTTCCAACACAGGAAATGTATCATCCGAGCCATCATAAATGATCAGTTCATCTCCGGCTTGAGTTTTAAAGCTGAGAAGTTCAAAATTCAGTTTTGCAACAGAATCATCGGGTTGAATCAGCCATTCACATTCCAAATCATTCTGATAGTTGTACAAGGGGCCACTTCCATCTCCAAGGCAAGCTTGTTTTGTGGTAATTGTTTTTTGTCCACTGCATGCTTCCGGAGATGTAATATCCGGGGTAGCGTTGGCAATGGCTTCATGAAGTTGTGTGAAATCAGAACCGGAAGGGGTAAGTGAATTCAGATTGAAATAACCATCAGCGGAACCGCCCCATCCCCAGTTGAAATGAAAATACGTGCTGTCCTGGTAACCATCCGCAATGAAAGCGTGTCCCATTTGAAATACGGTATCTGACCACCCGGCATAGTATAACGGAATGTTCTGATTCAGGTGATCAATGAGCATGCCGGTCCAGTCAAAGCTTTCATCAAGGCTATCGCGGAAAAGGTATTGTGTTTCGTTATCGTAACCAAAATAAGTTCGCAGGGTATAGGCTCCCTTGTGGTTATTCATACCGGATCCGTCAGGGCCGTACTGCATATCTACCGAGATACCGATATGATAAAGCAAGTCAGCAACCTCCGGATTGTATGCATTCAGGCTGATCCCCATGGCATCCCAGTTGTAGGTTTGTTGTGAAAAGTCCATTTCAAGGAAACCGTAATTGGGATCGGTATAGCTGTAATAACCGGTTCCCTGATTGGGATACCTGAAGTAGTTCATCAATTGCCCCAGTGCAGTGGCGACGCATCCTGTTAGCACATGTCCATCCGGTCCGGCAGGATCTTCAGGGCAGGATGCGTTGTAATATTTTCCCTGGTCCCATTTTGTATGCAACAACGGAGATACCGATTTTGATTTACTTGTTTTCCAATAATCCGGATTGTCAATGTTGTTCCATGCGTCACGAATTTTTTTGTCTGCAGGAAGTTTTGCTTTCCGGGTTTCAGTAATTAGAGTTTCAACATTTTCCATCCATGCTTTGAAATTGTAAACTGCTTTATCATGGGGGTATGCATTGTCAAAACTGTAAGCAATCAGGGGGTGAATGTTGTTGTCAACCGCGAGAATGACAAAACCAGAGGGTTCGAAATCAATCACGTGGTATAAAATCTCGTTGTTTTCATCCGTTTTCACTGCGTTACGCCGGACAAGTTTTGTGATTTCATGCTTATGTGTTGCATGGTATGTGATATCTGCAAACTCGGTGCCCTGAGCTCTTGCTGTAAGGATGGTCTGAGCAATCTGACTGGTGTTTTCGGGTTGTTGAGCTGATGCAAAAAAGCAGGTAATCAGCAAAAGAATTAAAAACATGTATTTTTTCATGATGCTGTCATTATGTAATTTACTAATTTACTCGTTTAAATCGGGAGCATTTTTTTCAAGTTCCTCTTCTATATGTCGGGTTTTGTGAATATCAATCGCATGATAAAGTGCTTTTCTGAATGCTTCAGGGGATGCTTTCCCATCACCGGCAATTTCATAAGCAGTCCCGTGGTCAGGCGAGGTTCTGACAAAAGGCAAGCCGGCAGTGAAATTAACCCCACCATCTTTTGCCAGGGCTTTAAATGGAGCCAATCCCTGGTCGTGATACATGGCTAAAACAGCATCAAAATGATGATAGGATGCATTTCCAAAGAACCCATCTGCCGGATAGGGACCAAGGGCAATGATGTTCTCTTCTCTCGCTATGTCAAGCGCCGGGATTATGATCTGCTGTTCTTCAATACCGACAAGCCCCTGGTCACCAATGTGAGGATTGAGCCCCAATACGGCAATTTTTGGTTTTCTTATGCCAAAATCGTATTTCAAACTGTGATTAAGCACTTTGATTTTTTTCAAAACAGCCTCTTTCGTGATATGATCGGCAATTTGAGATACCGGAACATGACCTGTTACCACACCTACTTTTAATTCATCGCTTATCATAAGCATAAGAAAATCCTCAACATTGAAGCGCTGAGCAAGGTATTCTGTATGTCCTTTAAATTCAAAATCTTTCCTCTGAATGTTATGCTTGTTGATGGGTGCCGTCAGCAGGGCATCAATTTTGCCAACCTGCAAATCATTTACAGCAGCTTCAAGTGCAAGAAAAGATGATTCTCCGGCAGCTTCAGTACTTTTTCCCAGTTCAACGCGGATGTTGTCATCAATCACATTAATGACATTGGCACGTTTTGGGTTGGCATCAGTGGCATCATTGATGTGGTTAAGGCTAAAGTTGTCAATATTGATGGCTTTGCGGTGATAAGCCGCTACTTTGGGGGACCCGTAAAGGATGGGAACACAAATATCCGCAATTCTTTTGTCCATAAGTGTTTTGATGATAATCTCATAGCTTATGCCGTTTATATCTCCGTGTGTAATGCCTAATCTTATTTTATCCATAATACTAATATGTTAATTTTGTTGTTTACTAAGATAGTAGAAAAATTCGTTTAAAAGTCTAACTCCCACACCTGTTCCATTTTTTCCACGGTATGAATCTTTAGTTTCGAGATAAGCTGGTCCTGCAATATCAAGGTGTATAAAAGGGTAGTCGGTAAAATGTTCCAAAAATTTTCCGGCGGTAATGGCTCCGGCATTTTTGCCACCAACGTTTTTAAGTTCTGCTATATCAGACTTTAATAAAGTTTTGTAATCGTCCCAAAACGGGAGTTCTGCTATACGCTCGTAACAGGCAAAGCCTGCTTTTTTCAGTGTTTCCATGTGGTCATTGGTATTTCCCATTGCAGCAATGGCCTTGATTCCCACCGCAATTTCTGCAGATCCTGTAAGTGTAGATAACTCAATGACAAGTTGTGGTTTATATTGTTTCGCGTAACTCAAAGCATCAGCCAGGATCATCCTGCCTTCTGCATCGGTGTTGAGTACTTCCACGCTGGTGCCATCGTGCATGTAAATCACATCCTGTGGTACATATGCACTTTTTCCCGGGCGATTGTCTGTGGCAGGGATCAAGGCAATAACATGAAAGGCAGCACCGGAAAGTGCCAGGTTAAGCATGGTGCCGGCTACTGCTGCAGCGCCTGCCATATCCGATTTCATGTCTTCCATGCCTTTGGCTGATTTTATACTTACTCCACCGGTATCAAACATTACCCCTTTTCCCACCAATACAATGGGTTTGCTGTTAATGGGTTCGGCAGGTTTCCATTCAACAATGGTAAACGAGGGGCCCAGTTCACTTCCCTTATTTACGGCCAGGAGGCCTCCCATTTTCAACGATTCCAGTTGCTTTAAATGTAGTGTATCTAATGTCAGGCTTGTGTTCTTGAATTTTGCTTTCAATGCTTCGGGAAAATTAAGTGCATTGAGGTGGGAGTGGGGTTCATTGATCAAGTCACGGGCAAAATAAACACCTTCAAGGGTGGCTGTTAATGATTTGATTTTGGTTTTGTCTGCCTGGTTGCTAAATATTTCCAGGTGTGTTAATGTGTTTTTTTGAGGGTTTTTAATGTATTTCGTGAACTGATAGTTGGACAATGCGATGCTTTCTGTCAAATCTTGCCATGCAAACTCAATGTCAGTACGATCATCAATCATCAGGCGGGACAAATTATGTGTATTTACCATTTCACAAATCTCATTCCCCTGATTTCGAATATTTTCTCTGTTGTCGTTTGTTTGTTTATCTGCAATCACCAGCACAAACGAATGTTTGAAATAGGAATTGATGTGAATGAGGTTTTTATTCGATTTAACCTGTTCCCTGATGTAAGCGGCTTCAGTTTTTGTAAATGATAATTGCTCAATGGGGTAATCCGCATGAATGATATATACAACTGACTTATCGGGAGTGGGCTCGGCAAGGTATGTTATGCTTAGATTCATAATGCTGACATTTTAGCACAAAGGTAGCAATAATAGGTGAGGTTTTTTTGTTTAAAATGAAGAAATCAAACGTATTCTTTTCTTTCAACAATGGTTATGATGTCATTATCGGATTCGATGTATCCCTGGTCGTAACAGAAAATGTACCGGTGCCCTTTTTGTGTTTCATATACGTTGGTCATGTAATCAAAATCAAAACCTGCATCCAATAACAATTTTTTTTGAACTTTTGCCTTGCCATGTGGGTTATACTTATTAAGGATGCGACGATTTTTTCGCAAAATATTGTTAATATTGCGCATGGTGTTGTTAAGATCTTTGCGCAATCTGTTGTTGTATGTGTTGCGGCATTGGTCGCTGCAAAACTTTTTATCTGAACGTCCGATCAGTGACTCACCGCATTCTAAACAGGTGTTTGCCATAATATGATAAGATTATTTGCATACTAAATTAATAAAAATAAGTAAAAAGAAAAAATTATGAAGAAAATTGTATTTTCCATTGTATTAATGATGTTTGTAGGTTTTACTTTACAAGCACAGGATTACGGGGCATTTAAAATTTATACTGAAGAAGGTGATGAAATACAATTCAACAAAATGTTGACGGAAGTGTCAAAAACCGATGTTATATTTTTTGGTGAATTGCACAACAACCCAATATCACATTGGTTGGAGATTAAAGTGATGAAAGCTTTGTACGATTATCACGGTGATGATCTTATTTTAGGAGCAGAAATGTTTGAAACCGATCAACAACTTATTTTGGATGAATACACCAGTGGATTAATTCCTGAAAAAAAGTTTGAGGAAGCAACTCGTTTGTGGCCTAATTATGAAAGTGATTATAAGCCATTGGTGGATTTTGCTGCAAAAAACAATATACGCTTTGTGGCAACTAACGCTCCACGGCGGTATGCATCATTGGTATTTAGAAAAGGATTTGAAGGACTGGAAAAGATCAGTGATCAAGGAAAAGAATTGCTGCCTCCATTACCCATCCCTTTTGAGCTTTTGCAATCTTATGAAAAAATGATGAAGATGTCGAAATTTGGTCCCATGAGTGAAAAACCATCTCCCAATTTGCCAAAAGCACAGGCTTTAAAAGATGCATGTATGGCTTATTCAATCGGGCAGGCAATGAATGAAGGTGATGTGTTTCTGCATTTTAATGGTGCTTTCCATTCAGAATGCCATGAAGGGATTGTGTGGTATCTCATGCATTATAAACCTTATCTTGAAAAAGAGACAATCACAACAGTTGTGCAGGATGATATTTCCAGCCTGGAGGAACAACATGAAGGCAAAGCCGACTATATAATTGTTGTGGACTCTGATATGACAAGTTCTTATTAGAATTTGATGGGAGGGAGGAGGTTTTTCCTTATCCCAGAGATTATTTCGGTACTCAGCGATTTCATACATTGAAAGCTGCCCGCTTAAAGTGGGAGCAGGCTTTACCGTGAGCATTATAGAACAGCCTTGTTCCCGGATGAGAAACACTAATCATCATTTCCTGGAAATAAGTATGATGGGATTAAATCGCGTTTTGTATGCATGAGGCATGTCAGGAATCCCATTGTTGTTAGTGTCGGCGAAGCTACTTACGTAGCGGTAAATCGCCAGCCACTCTTTTCCTTCCTGTACCCCCTGTGTATCAGGATCCATATCAATAACAGCGTTTCTGATGTTTTCCATTGTTGTACCATCTTGTAATTTGGGATTCACTTTTACAAGTCCTAAGGTTTTTTGTTTTATCATCCCCAGGAATTCCAGCATGTATGCATTGGCTGACACTGCATACAATCTTGAATTGTGTTTACTGAGGTCTATTGTTTCCCATCCCTTAGCTTTATTGCCAAGTTCTATTTTTTGAATTTTGTTAAGCAAGCCTTTTCCCGGATCAATGTAAATGCGAATACCACTGTAATAGCAATAGCTGGAGCTGCTTGATGATTGAACCATATGCAGTACTTCAAGCACATTTTTTAATTCTTTTGCAGTAACATATACCTGGGCTAACGGGTTTCCCGGTATGTCATCTTTACCCTGGCCTAGCGGGCATATGCTAAAGATATCTGCAATGCCCTGTTTGCCATAGATGCCCGGCTCAATATGGTTGCGGATAACGCCGGCGGCAATCATACTTACATCCGTATGAATTCCATGGTTGTGAATGTCGTAATAAATGGCGTCAGCCAAAAATGGCCCCAGGGTGGATAGATGAAGGTTCCCACTTTCGTTGCAAGACATTTTAAAATCGGTCTCAAAAACGGGTTGTTCATATTCAATGCCAAATGGGTCCAGTAATTGATCCTGAACCAAAACCTGTTGTTTATCAATTTGTGATTGAATTGATTTTTTGCCTACAATGTTATCTTTTACCGGAATAAGCCTGTAGTCAGAAAATACGTAGGCCTTGTCATGCTGCCTAAACAACATACATCCAACATGTTGACCATCTGACCCTGTTTGTACAACAGGGGTGTTATCATTCAATATGGGCTTTTGGGTTGTGGTATGCGAATGGCCACTGATGACAGCGTCAATGTATTTACTCCCTTTTTTGGCAAGTTTAATGTCTTCACCTTCCCATTCATCCCCGGTTTTTTTAATTCCCGAATGCGACAAGACAATGACCACATCTGCTTTGCCGCTCTTTTTGAGTTCTTTTGCTATTTTTTTTGCTGATCTGTATGGATTAGACATGCTTACCGGGTCCAGATAGGGTTGTACTTCTACTGCATTTTTCCCAAATATGCCAAGAAAAGCAATGTTTACACCTTTTTCTTTGTGTATGGCATACCTTTGTATTACTCCTTCATCAAAAAGAGCTTTGAGTTTATTGTCTCTGTCATCATTTCCATCAAATTCGATGTTGGTGAGCACTAATTGAGGAATGGGGCCCTTTTGTTTTGCCAGGTTAATGATGTCAGCAAGAGTTTCCGGCCCATAATCAAACTCATGGTTTCCTATGGTGAGGTAATCATAACCCATTTCTTTCATTAATCTCAATTGAAAACCGGTGGTTTTTTCCAGCGGATGAAAAAGTGATCCCATTAAAAAATCTCCGGCATCAACGGCAAGCACAATATCTTCCGGATGTTTTGATTTTATTTCCTGAATAAGAGCTGCAATCCTGGCACAACCTCCTTTTGTGTTATCGTCTCCGGTAGTTAACGGTGTGTATTCGATTTCAGGAGAGTAGCCATTTAGTTTGGAGTGAATGTCGTTGGTATGCAGTAAAATAATGTTTTGTGCATAAATATGACAAGCAAAAAACAGGGGGAAAGCCAATAAACAGATTCTTTTCATAAGCTAAGTATTTTAAAAACAGCAGAAATAAAATTTATGCTAAGGTTCTTAAAATGTCTTGATACACTTGTTAGCATGTTTGTTAAGGTGTTGTTTTATGGTGTAAATGTAGTAAATTTGCCATTTTGTGCTGTATTTTCTTTCAATAAATAAAAAAATGAAAATTGAATGCATAAGATTACCTGCAAATGATATCATGCAATGATTAATAAAGGGATGTACCTAAAAATCACAATCCGGGTATCAGGATATCATACGCCACAGCAACTTGTTTTTTCCTTGCTTATTAATTTCACGTTTTAAGAGAATGTTTTCTGAAGCACTAAGGTCAGGGTCATTTTTCAGGATGGCTTCTGCGATATTACGCACAAAATGCAGCAGTTGTTGATCCCTGCCAAGGTTGGCAATTTTTAGATTGATTGGCAAGCCGCTTTGTTGTGTGCCTTCAATATCTCCGGGGCCGCGCAGTTTCATGTCTGCCTCGGCAATTTCAAAACCATCATTGGTTCTTGTCATAACTTCGATGCGTTGCCGTGAATTATCACCCAGTTTTTTTTTGGTTATCAGGATGCAATATGATTGTTCAGCACCACGGCCAACACGCCCCCTGAGTTGATGCATCTGTGACAAACCAAAGCGTTCGGCAGATTCCAAAATGAGAACGCTTGCGTTTGGAATGTCCACGCCTACTTCAATAACCGTTGTTGCCACAAGAATGTCAGCGGCTCCGTTTTTAAAATACTGCATGGATTTTTCTTTTTCAGCAGGTTTCATTTTCCCGTGAACAACTGCCACTTGATAATCCGGACGGGGGAAGGCCCTGAGGATACTTTCCACGCCATCTTCCAGGTCTTTGTAGTCCATATGTTCAGACTCGCTGATGAGGGGATACACGACGAAGATTTGACGTCCTTTAGCAATTTCATCGCGCATAAACTGAAAAACCCTCAGGCGTTGACTGTCGGTAGCATGTTTGGTTAGGACGGTTTTTCTGCCGGGAGGCAATTCGTCAATGGTGGAAACATCCAGATCCCCATATACTGTCATGGCAAGTGTGCGTGGAATGGGAGTGGCTGTCATTACCAATACATGAGGTGGCTGGTTGGATTTTTTCCATAACCTGGCACGCTGGGCAACACCAAAGCGATGTTGTTCATCAATGATGGTAAGCCCCAGTTTATGAAACTCAACAACATCCTCCAGCAGGGCATGTGTGCCGATGAGTATATCCACATCTCCCGATTGTAAGCCTTCGTGAATGGGTTTCCTGTCTTTTTGCTTTGTTGATCCTGTCAGCAATTCCACCCGCAGGTTCATTCCCTTGAGCATGTCAGAAATGGACTGGTAGTGTTGTTGTGCCAGAATTTCTGTTGGTACCATCAAGGCAGCCTGATATCCATTGTCAATGGCAATGAGCATACACATCAATGCAACCAGGGTTTTCCCGCTTCCGACATCCCCTTGCAACAGGCGATTCATGTGTTGTCCGCTTCCCAGGTCGCGGCGTATTTCTTTAATAACTCGCTTTTGTGCTGCTGTAAGTTCAAACGGAAGGTTTTTTTTGTAAAAATCATTAAAATTGTTGCCTACTGATGAAAAAACATAGCCTGGAATTTGTTTTTTTCGCTGATTACGGCTTTGAAGCATTCTTAGTTGAATATAAAACAATTCTTCAAACTTAAGCCGGTATTCTGCTTTTGCTAGGGTGTCATTATCTTTTGGAAAATGTATGTTTCGTATTGCCTCTTCTTTACCAACCAGGCGGTATTTGCGGCGTATCCATTCCGGTAATGTTTCCGGCACAGGAGAATTTAACGCAAGTAATAGGTTTTCCTGTAATTTCTGAATGGCTTTGCTTTGAAGTTTGTGTTTTTTCAGTTTTTCTGTGGTATAATAATGAGGCATCAGGCCTGTGGCCGGTTTCTTTTGCCAGTTTTCAAGCAATTCCAGATCAGGATGGGCTATGTTAAGTTGACTTTTGAACCGGGTGGGTTTGCCAAAAATAACATATTGCCTGCCTGGCTTGAGACTGTCTTTTATCCATTTGGTTCCTTTAAACCAAACCAACTCCAGACTGCCGGTATCATCATTGCATAAGGCTGTCAGGCGCGGAAAATGCTTCCCGCCCACCATTTTGGGTGCATGGATGGTAGCTATGATTTGTACCATAGGCATGCCATCCCTGAGTTCGGTAATTTTATAAAACTTTGACCTGTCGGTATAGCGATAGGGAAAATAATTCAACAGGTCATCAAAGGTACGAATACCCAGTTCATCTTTAAGCAGCTCTGCCCGTTTGGGCCCAACGCCTTTCAGGTATTTTATGTTGTTATCAAATTGAGATGCCATTTAAAATGCATTTTCCACTTTTCCACGATGTGAAGATAAAAAACTTAATTCTAAATGCTGGTCTGATTGTACATAGATAAATATATTTTTATCCCGGATAGTATTCGTTTTTTTTGTATTAATTTCGTTAAAGCGAAAATAAAATATTTTATTGATGATACACAGGGCTTTATCATACATAAATCATCGGTTTAGGGTAAAAAACGTAAAGTATGCTGATGGTGCAGATATACCTTCTTGGTTAGCGGATGCCCTGCTTTCAGAAGCGCAGCCTTATGGTGTAGATATCGCAATGGAGTATCTGGAGGCATTATTGCAGATGCATGATAGGGTTGATGTTGTGGATTTGGGGGCTGGCTCACGCAAAATGGGAAAAAAGAGACGCATTTCAGATATCGCCCGGTATTCCGTATCCAATTATAATAAACTGCGGTTTTTATCCAGAATAGCTTTTTTTAAAAATCCTGAGTCTGTGCTGGAGTTGGGTACATCATTGGGGGTGTCCTCAGCTATGTTTGCGAATGTGGTTCCACGGGCAAAAGTTGTTTCTGTGGAAGGATGCCCTAATCTGCATAATTTTGCAAAACAACATAGCAACAAATATGTCAATGATAATCTACAACTCATCAACGCTGAATTTAACGACTTTTTTTTGCAGAATACAAGCAAATATGACCTTGTATTCATTGACGGAAATCATCGTTATGATGCAACACTTCGTTTATTTGATAAAGCAGCAACATGTTTGAACAATGGAGGGGTTATTGTTTTAGATGATATTGACTGGTCATGGGGTATGCAAAAAGCATGGAATCAAATAAAAAAGCAGTCTGGGTATGTGTTTGTGGATGTTTATTACGCCGGCATCATCACCAAAGGAAAATATATGCCAATAAAGGTTACATTTTATTTGTAATTGTGATGAATTAAAAAAACCACCCCCAAATAAAGGGAGTGGTTTTAAAAATAATCTGTTGTTTTGTATTTACTTAACTTCTTCAAAATCCACATCTGTGACTTCGTCATCATCAACGGATTTTGATTCGCTTTCTTGTTTTGAACCTTTGGTTTGTTCAGAATTTCCTTGACCTTGCTGCTGACCAGCATTCTGCGCATTATAGATGTCCTGTGATGCTGCTTGGAAAACTTTATTCAACTCTTCCATGGCTTTGTCAATGGCATCTAAATCCTGATTTTTATGCGCTTCTTTCAATTTACCCAATGTATCTTCGATGGTTTTCTTTTTGTCAGCCGGAATTTTATCCCCAATTTCTTTCAGTTGTTTTTCAGTCTGGAAAATTATCTGGTCAGCCTGGTTGATTTTTTCCACTTTTTCTTTTTCTTTCTTGTCTTGTTCTGCATTGGCTTCAGCTTCTCTCTTCATCTGTTTAATTTCATCTTCTGACAATCCGGTTGATGCCTCAATGCGAATACTTTGTTCTTTTCCTGTGCCCTTGTCTTTGGCAGATACATTGAGAATACCGTTTGCATCAATGTCGAAGCTGACTTCGATTTGCGGAACACCACGTGGTGCCGGGGGAATTCCGTCGAGGTGGAAACGTCCGATGGTTTTGTTGTCTTTGGCCATTGGCCTTTCACCCTGTAAGACATGAATTTCCACTGAGGGCTGATTATCAGCAGCAGTTGTAAATGTTTCCGATTTATTGGTTGGGATAGTGGTATTTGCTTCAATAAGTTTGGTCATAACACCACCCATGGTTTCAATACCGAGAGATAGTGGTGTAACATCAAGCAGAAGCACATCTTTCACATCACCGGTAAGGACACCACCCTGAATAGCAGCACCTAAGGCCACAACTTCATCAGGATTTACCCCTTTTGATGGTTCTCTGCCAAAGAATTTTTTGACTTTTTCCTGGATGGCCGGAATTCTTGTTGAACCACCAACCAACAATACCTGGTTTATCTCAGATGTTGAAATGCCTGCATCTTTTATTGCTTTTTCACATGGTTTCATTGTAGATTCAATTAAAGAATCCACAAGCTGTTCAAACTTTGAGCGGGAAAGTTTTTTTACCAGATGCTTTGGTACGCCATCAACCGGCATAATATATGGCAGGTTAATTTCAGTAATACTTGCGCTTGAAAGCTCAATTTTTGCTTTTTCTGCCGCTTCCTTCAGACGTTGCATTGCCATGGGGTCTTTGCTGAGATCAGCACCTTCGTCTTTTTTAAATTCTTCGACCAGCCACTCAATGATTTTTTGGTCAAAATCATCACCACCCAAATGTGTGTCACCATTGGTTGATTTAACTTCAAACACGCCATCACCGAGTTCCAGGATGGAAATATCAAATGTGCCTCCACCAAGATCGAAGACAGCCACTTTCATGTCCTGTTCTTTCTTGTCAAGTCCATAGGCCAGGGATGCTGCAGTTGGTTCATTAATGATTCGTTTGACTTCAAGCCCTGCAATTTCCCCTGCTTCTTTTGTAGCCTGACGTTGAGAATCATCAAAATAGGCAGGTACTGTGATGACAGCTTCTGTGATTTTCTGACCAAGATAATCTTCTGCAGTTTTCTTCATTTTTTGAAGAATCATAGCAGAAATTTCCTGTGGTGTGTATTTACGGTTATCAATTTGTACCCGTACTGTATCATTACCACTATCTATCACTTTATACGGGACACGTTTAATTTCATTATTGAGATTGCTGTATTTCATCCCCATAAAACGTTTTATGGATAAAATTGTCTTTTCAGGGTTGGTGATTGCCTGACGCTTTGCAGGGTCTCCGATTTTTCGTTCACCGTTTTCTACAAAAGCAACTACTGATGGTGTTGTCCGTTTTCCTTCGCTGTTTGGAATTACAACT
>JBNGDT010000042.1:0-15218 GCA_049975305.1 Bacteroidales bacterium
GTGCGATACACAGAGCCCCGATGGGTTTGTTTGCGTCATGGAATGCTTTAATTACTTTTTCAACATCGGGTTGCACGTTCATGTTATCGCCTTTAAAGGCAAAGTCAGAAAGGTTTTTAGCGGCACCAAAACCACCGGGTATAAGTAACCCATCATAATCATTAACATGCAATTCCCTGATGTCTTTTATTTTTCCGCGAGCCAGGCGGGCAGATTCAACAAGGACATTCCGTGTTTCATTCATTTCTTTGCCTGTGAGGTGGTTGATAACATGCGCCTGTTTGATGTCCGGAGCAAAACACATGTAATCAATTTCATTTTTGGCCAAAGCGTACATGGACAATGTGGTTTCGTGAATCTCGGAACCGTCATAAACACCGCTTCCGGCGAGTATTAGTGCTATTTTTTTTCTCATAATATTTAAGATATTTAAGATGATTAAAAGTTACAAATTTCTGTTGAAAAATTTCAAACCAAATGTAAGAAAATAATGCGAAATCTCAAAAATAATTTATGAACAATGAAGAATATTTCAAACCAGAATATTTTATTTTATTGTTAACTAAGGAGATTTTAATATTTTTACACCATGTTATAATGGGTAAAGATGAAAAAGTTTTTTAGGTTTATTGTCAGTAAGTTGTTTTTGAATAATTTTTTACTGGCCTTGTTGATAGTGGCAGTTTTGGTTACAGGGGGATGGGTGTTTTTGCGAGTTTACACCGACCATGGTGAAGCTTTGACTGTCCCAGACCTTGTTGGATTGCACGAAGCGGAAGTGAAAGATATTTGTGATCAAAAAGGCCTGCGTTATGAAATCATGGATTCAATATATTCTGATAAAGTTGAACTGGGAGCTATTGCAGAACAAATTCCTCATGCTGGTTCAAAAGTAAAATCCAGAAGACGTATATACCTCATTAAAAATTCAGAACAACCCGAGACTGTGCCACTTCCTGATATTTATGATATTTCGTTCAGGCAGGCCAGGTCTATACTTGAGGCCTATGGTTTACAACCAGGGAGGCTTGAATATATACCTGATATTGGGAAAAACGTGGTATTGCGGATGAAAATAAATGGAGAAATTGTAAAACCTGGTATAGAGGTGTTAAAGGGAGATACTGTTGACCTGGTGCTTGGACAGGGATTAAGTGATGATAAAACCTACGTCCCCAATGTTGAAGGATTGACCCTTGATGCTGCAACGACAGTATTAAATGATAGGTTTTTGAATGTGGGAGCTGTGTTGTATGATGAATCTATACATTCTGAAAAAGATTCACTATCGGCTAAAATATTTAAACAGTATCCTCCGTTTGATACAATAAATCATGTGAATCTGGGAACCTTTGTGGATGTATGGTTAAGTACCGATAGCATGAAGATCCCCGAATACGTTCCGGATTCTGTATTGTTGGACTCATTACGGCCGGATTCGGTGAATGCTGATTCATATAATAAAATTTTGTGGGAGGATGATGAAGAAAATAATCAATAGTGTTATCATTTTATTTTTCTTTGTTGCTGCAGGGTATGGACAGGAAATACTTGTCGGGCTGGATGTTAATCCTGCGTTGAAAGAGCACATCAAAAAATACCCTGAATGTTTACAAACGCATACAAAAAGTGTGGATACCCTTGTTTTGCCTTTCTTCGATGATTTTGCGGTCATGTCTGTATTTCCCGATGCTGAAAAGTGGTTGAATAAAGATGCTTTCATCAATGACCAATGGGCACTAAATCCAATGTCGTATGGTGTGGCTAGCCTGGATATTGCAGATTCTATTGGAAATATACGGGCTTTATCTTCCGGAGGAGAACCGTCGGATTATCTGACATCCTTACCAATTGATTTGAGTTATGATATTGCTGATTCGATTTACCTGAGTTTTGCCTATCAGGCCGGGGGGAGAGCAAAAGCGCCTGAGGAAAAAGATTCACTGGTTTTGGAGTTCACCACCCCGGATACAACATGGATACATATCTGGTCGGTTCCCGGCGGAGAAACAGATTCAACATTTCACTATGTGCTAATCCCCATTACAAATGTGGCGTTTCTGAAAAAAGGCTTTCAATTCAGGTTTTTCAATTACGGTTCAACTGTTGCCAATGCTCCCGAACCGTCGTTTAACTCCAACAATGATATCTGGAACCTGGATTACATCTGGCTGGATAAAGAGCGTTCAATGAATGATACGCTGATAGAAGATGTGGCATTTACGCATAATTTTACTTCTTTATTGAAAGATTATGAACAAGTCCCATGGAAGCATTTTGTTTCCCGTGATTCACTCCTGATGCGGGATTCCATTACGTTTCAATACCGTAATAACGGGAAAACAGAAATGCAGGTTGACAGGCAGTTTTTTATTTCTGACCTTTGGGGTAACGGGGTTCCCTATTCTGTCACAAATGACAATGAAAATATTGATGCAGAGCAATTTATAAGCTATACCAAACCGTTTGATTATGTGTATGAGTCTGATATGGAAGATTCAACCTGGTTCCAGGTTAAAGGTGTTTTAAAAACTGACACCGTATCTGACAGGCAAATGTTCCGCTGGAATGATACCATATATTATCATCAAAAATTTGAGAATTTTTACGCTTACGATGATGGTTTGCCGGAAGCAGGCTATGGCATTGGTGGCGTTGGAACGCATTCGGCTGCCATTGCCTATCGTTTTGCACCATATCAAGAAGATACATTGCGTGGTGTGTATATCTATTTTAATAAGGTTTTGAATGATGCAAACCAAAAATATTTTTACCTTACCGTGTGGGATGATAATGATGGTCTTCCTGGTGATACACTGCGCAAGCAAATAGGTGTGCGGCCTGATCATATTGATAGTTTATACACCTATAATTATTATGCACTTGATACCCCGATATATGTTGCAGATACCTTTCATATCGGATGGATAAAAACCACAAATGATATGTTGAATGTTGGATTTGACATGAACAGGGATGCCAGTAAAAATATGCATATTAATATGTTCGGAAACTGGCAGCCTTCTAGTTATAAAGGTGCTTTAATGATAAGGCCGGTATTCAGTGAATATAAAGTAAATTTGGGTGTTGATACCCCTGGAAAAGAGCAATTATCCCAGACTGATCTTCAATTGTATCCCAACCCTGCTACCACCGTTGTTTATGTGAAAGGAGAAAGTGAATACGATACGTATGAGATTATATCAACCGATGGACGAAAGCTCTTAAAGGGTGGCAGGCAAATGCAAATTGATGTGTCAACATTGCCCCGGGGTTTTTATATAGTCCTGTTTTTTCAGAACAACCAATTAATTTCACGACAAAAACTGATTAAAAGTCGTTAAGGGGACTTCTAATAATTCTTTCGCATCAAGATTTTCAGCGTTTTTCATAGACAATGAGAATTTTTAAAGCACTATCGGGATAATGCAATAAAATTCGAAGCAGTATATGAGAAACGCTGAAAACCCTACGGGAACAAATTTTGTGCAATTGAGGGCAGAGCTCAAGCAAGCTTGAGCTCTGCCGAGTGCAGCCAAAATTATGAAAATATAATAAACAATCTGACTGCGTTAAAATATTTTTAAATAGCTATGGCTATTCAGAAAAATTTATGCCTTGCATATTATTCATTACATTTGTTTCTTGAAAGAAAAGAATTAATAGAAGGCCCCTTAATATACTTTCCCCATGACAGCATATCATGATACGAATGATCATATCTCTGAAGACAGTGATTTATTTGAACACTATCAGTTTAAAGCAGCTCCGGGATTAAAAATTATACGCCTTGATAAATTTCTTGTTGACAAGATGGAGAATACCTCCCGCAGTAAAATTCAGTCCGCTGCAGATGCCGGGAATATTTTTGTGAATGATGAGCCCAAAAAATCCAATTATAAAGTAAAACCAGGGGATGTGATAAGCATACGCCTGGATTATCCACGCCGTGAAATTGAATTGATCCCGGAAGATATTCCTCTGGATGTGGTACATGAGGATGACAGTTTAATTGTTATAAACAAGCCTGTTGGAATGGTTGTCCATCCCGGGTATGGAAACTATACCGGCACCTTGATGAATGCTCTGATGTACAGATTCAAGGATTTGCCGATGTTTCAATCCGGGGAAGCACGTCCGGGGCTTGTGCACAGGATAGATAAAAACACAAGCGGATTGTTGGTTGTAGCCAAAACAGAACATGCACTGCATCATTTATCAAAGCAATTTTATGATAAAACATCAAGCAGAATATATCAGGCACTTGTGTGGGGGGTACCATCGCCCACAGAGGGAACCATTACCGGTCATATTGGTCGCAGTTTAAAAAACCGGAAAGTAATGCAGGTGTTTCCGGACGGGGAATATGGAAAACCGGCAGTGACGCATTACCGTGTCACCGAAGACCTTGGCTATGTCAGTCTTGTGGAATGCAGGCTTGAAACGGGCAGAACGCATCAAATACGTGTTCATTTCAAACACATTAAACATCCTTTATTCAATGATTTTGAATATGGGGGAGACAAAGTGTTGAGAGGCACTGTATTTACCAAGTACAAGCAATTTGTAAAAAACTGTTTCAATATGTTACCAGGTCAGGTATTACATGCCCGGACACTAGGGTTTGAGCATCCCGAATCCGGGAAATGGATGGATTTTGAGGCACAACCGGGGGAAGCCATGCAAAACCTTATCCAAAAATGGAGAGAATACATTTCAACACGGCCACAGGCATAATCATAATCTTTGGTAATCACATGGTGGAGGGAAACCATTACTGCTGCCATGTTCGTCTCCTTTGAAATTGCGGAATTTTCTCAGCAGGTACCTTTTAAACTCCTTGTCGTAATGATAGAACAATGCAAGTTTGTTAATAGGAAGTACCTTTTTGAATTTTTGATGGAATGATTTCTGGATATTGGCTTTGTCAACTTTCAGTTGAATGAGTTCATCAAGTTTAGTTTCCAATTCCTTGTCGGATAAGTCTGAATTTTCCGGATCCAGTTTATCCATGATATTGCGTTGCGCCATTATGTTTTTTTCCAGTTCGTCCTGGTATTCATTATACACAGGCCAGAACTTTTGAGCTTCCATCACCGTGAGGTCAAGGTTGCGTGTCAGGTAGGAAACTTTTTCTGCTTCCATGGCTTCATGCCTGCAATGTTTTTGCGTCTTGCCGGCCAAAGGCATCAAAAATAAAATTATCAAACTAATGCTAACATGTTTATTCATAATATGGTGTCTTTATTCATACATTAAATATTCAATATCTTCTTCCACAAGGTATGCGGTGATCATTTCTTCGTTGATTCCGTTATTAATTGTTGAATCCTGGAGAGCGATCATTTCTTCGTAAATCATATTATCGCTGATGAATTCATATTCATAATACAATTCGGTTTCTACTGATGATTGCAGTTCATTTTCCTGATGACGGTAATCTACTGTCAATTTGTCCACTCCAAATTTAAAAATAAAAGCAAATGCCACAAAAAATACAATGAAATAGAAATACGGTTTTAATGTTGCCAGTACGCTTGCCGGGTTTTCCTCCTTTTCTTGATTTAAGCGGTTTTTTAACCTCGAAGGAAATTTATCAAAATACCCATCCGGTGTATTAAAAGGATTCTTTTTTGGTATTTCTTCCAGTCGTTTCTTCATTGTATCGGTGTTTGACCTGCTTGTTTATAATAAGATGACAAAAACAGGTCTGGGTTTAAAATTATGTTTCATTAATGTATTTTTCAATTTTTTTGACAGCGTGATGGTATGATGCTTTTAAAGCACCAACGCTTGTGTGTAATATTTCTGACATATCTTCGTATTTCAGGTTATCGTAATATTTCATATTGAATACCAGCCTTTGTTTTTGAGGCAATTGTAATAATGCTTTTTGCAGCGTTTTTTGAGCTTCATCACCATCAAAATAAGATCCTGCTTGGATATATTGATTCAGTTTGTTTTCGTAAGACGTGGCTGAAAACACATGTTTGCGTTTTTGTTTTCTAAGAAAATTCAGTGCTTCGTTAACAGCGATTTTGTACATCCATGAAAACAATTGTGAATCTTCCCTGAAATTGTTGAGGTTTTGATAAATTTTAATGAAGCTTTCCTGCAGGATATCATCTGTATCTTCGTGAATGATAAGTATTTTACGGATCACATTGTACAATTTTTCCTGGTATTTAAGCACAAGAAAATGAAAAGCATAGTCTGGGTTGCCATGCCTGAATTTGTCTAAAATTTCCTTATCGCTGAGCTGATCATTCATCAATTATGATTTGCGTTCCAACGCTTTGATTGCTGCTTCAATGATGTTTGGTGAGTCAAGGCCGTATTTTATGAGTAGCTCTTCGGGTTTCCCGCTTTCACCGAAAATATCATTTACAGCAACCATTTCAATTGGACATGGATGATTTAGTCCGAGAAGTTGTGCTATAGCATCTCCCAAACCGCCATTCATCAGATGTTCTTCTGCAGTTACCACAGCGTTTGTTTTGCTTACTGATTGTAAGATGGCTTCTGTGTCCAATGGTTTAATGGTATGAATGTTTATCAGATCCACTGAAATGTTTTTCTTTTCCAGCGCTTGTGCTGCTTCAATGGCTTTCCATACCATGTGGCCTGTTGCAATGATTGTAATATCGGTGCCTTTATTCAGATGAATTGCTTTGCCGGGATTAAATTTCTGGTTTTCGGGGGTGAAATTGGGTACTTTCGGACGTCCAAATCTGAGGTAAACAGGGCCTTCATGTTTTGCTATGGCAATGGTAGCTGCTTTGGTCTGGTTGTAATCGCAGGTGTTGATAACCATCATGTTTGGCAATCCCCGCATCAGACCAATGTCTTCCATGATCTGATGAGATGCACCATCTTCTCCAAGCGTGATGCCGGCGTGGGAGGCACAGATTTTTACATTTTTTTCGGAATAAGCAATGCTCTGGCGTATCTGATCGTAAACACGTCCGGTTGAAAAATTGGCGAATGTGCCGGTATATGGGATTTTTCCGCCTGTTGTCAACCCCGCAGCAACTCCCATCATGTTTGCTTCTGCGATGCCTGTTTGAAAAAAGCGTTCGGGGTATTTTTCTGCAAAAGCATTCATTTTTAATGATCCGGTAAGATCAGCACATAATGCTACCACATCCGGGTTTTGTTCTCCCAATGCTTCGAGTCCTGCGCCAAAGCCAGAACGTGTGTCTTTGATGTTAAGTATTTCAAATGTTTTCATGTTTTATTCTGTTTTTATCACAAGGGTTTTTCCAGATTTAACGGTAAATTGTTTTTCAATTGTGTTGCGGGTTTTCTTGTTTTTTGCATAACGATATACAAGTCTGTAGAGCCCCGGTTGAAGTTGCATGTGTATGTTTTTCTGATAAGGGTCCAGTCGTTTGACCATGGTTTGTTTGTCGCCTTCTTCATGGATGATGGAGCCGATTGGGTGACCTGCGAAATTAATTTCTAATGTCCCGGGTTCAGGTATAACCACTTCGTTTATCCCGCTTTGTGTTATTTTTACATCATTGATTAGGATGCGTGGAGTAGTCAGGATTTCCAAATCATATACGCCGGTGATGTATTTTTCCAGGGTGTTGAGGTTTTGTACATGCAGGGTTTCCATGTCGTCTTTAAGACGTACAATACATTGTACATTATTTTCAATGGAGGTTTTCTCAGGTGTTTTGATTTCTAAATATCCCTGAGGTGCAGGCAATTCAATAATGTTGTGAATACCGGGTTCGAGTACAATGCTGTCCTTATAAACTGGAGGAATGGTATGCACTTTCAGGTCGTATTTAGTCATCATATCAAGCAGCACGGTATCTGGTTGTCCTTGTTCATTGATGGTATGGATATAATTGAATCGGATGGCACCGGATAATTCATCGTAAAAACTCATGGCCACGTTTGTTTCTGTCGGATTTCCTTGTGAATCAAGTAGGTTGACCTGAGCACTTGTGAAATTCATTACCTGGTCAACCACAGCGTGCAAAGCGTGGCGGAATTGTTTGGAATTGTTGGCATCGAAATAAAAACCCACACAATCAAATACATCTTTAAATGTTACATCCAGCCCGACACCAATGATAAAAGGTTTTAAAATGACGCCTTTTTCCTGGAGCGCCAGCGAAACAGCACAGGGGTCTCCGTCGCAGGCTTCAACGCCATCAGTAATCAAAATAATAATGTTTCGTGCTGATTTATCTCCCGGGAAATCATAAGCGCTTTCTTCAAGTGAATGAGCAATAGGGGTTGTTCCCCGTGCAACGAGGTTTTCCAATACAAATTTAATTTTCCCGAAGTTGTTTTTTTCAAACGGTACTTCCAGTTTGGTATCGCTGCAATCCTGAGGAGGAACTGGCTTTTGGTGGCCATACACACGGAGTGCCACTTCAACATTATCAAGGGTTTGCAGTGAATCCAGCATTTCGGATAAGATGTTACGGGCAATGTCAATTTTGCGACGACCATCCCAGCGTCCAAGCATGCTCTGCGACGAGTCAAAAATAATTAGTATGCGTGTCAGTGGTTTGCCGGAGGCGTATTCTTCATTAGTAATTTTACTTGTGTCTGTGTTAATGCTGTCGGTTTTAATTTTAACCTGAGAAAACCCTGATGTGGCAAACATCAGAAAAGTAACGCATAATATGATGATTTTCCGTGTCATTAATAATCTCCAAGTGTTTCTTCGAGCTGGGCTAGGGCTTGTTCCAGTTGTTCGTCGTTGGGAGCTTTGCCGTGCCATGCATGTGTTCCCATCATGTAATCAACCCCGTAACCCATTTCAGTTTTAAGCAGGATCATTACCGGTTTGGATTTTCCGGTGTGTTTTTTGGCTTCATTCAGTATGTTGATGACAGATTCCATATCGTTGCCTTTTTCGCACACCAGCACATACCAGCCAAAGCTTTCAAATTTGGCTTTCAGATTGCCCAATGGCATAACTTCATCTACAGGGCCATCAATTTGCTTGCCATTGTAATCAATTGTGGAAATTAAATTATCAATTTTGTGTGCAGCACAGAACATAGCGGCTTCCCAGTTTTGGCCTTCCTGCATTTCACCATCGCCATGTAGAGAAAAAACATACGCATTGTTTTTGTTGAGTTTTTTTGCAAGAGCAGCACCAGCAGCAACCGACAATCCCTGTCCAAGAGAGCCGGAAGCCACCCTAATGCCGGGAAGTTTTTCTTTCGTTGCGGGATGTCCCTGCAGGCGGGAATTGATTTGCCTGAATGTTTTCAGTTCATCAACGGGAAAATACCCACTCCGAGCCAGCACGGAATACCATGCAGGAGAAATGTGCCCGTTAGACAGAAAAAACAGGTCTTCTTCTTTTTCAACCACCGAAAAAGTTTCGGGGTCATGGTTCATGACAGCAAAATACAGGGCTACGAGGTAGTCGGTACAACCGAGGCTCCCGCCGGGATGGCCTGATGACTGTGAGTGTATCATTCTTACAATGTCCCTGCGTACCTGAGATGCCATTTTTTCTAATTCCTTGATTTTGTACATTGGGGTTGTTGTTTATTAATATTGAGATGCAAAATTAACAGAATATCCGAAATTTGCATACCGAAAAGGGCAGTTGTTGATAAGTTTGGATAAGTTTTGATGTTTGAGGTATTACTTTGTAACTCAACAGTATCAGCAAAAGTAGCTTCACACCGCAAAGTTGCAAAGTTACGATAGCACGATAGCACGACTGCACGACTTTACGATTGTATGATAGCATACTTTCATGCTGTCGTTACATCGTCCAATCGCCCTATCGTGCCTTCTCGCAATCGTCATTTAACTGCGTCTCAGCGGTAACAGGCGGTAAAAAATGTATTTGCCTGAATAGTTACAATGCTTTATGTTTTCTTATTTTTTCCATATCTAACCTTCCATCACTCTATTGTTCTTTCGTGCTATCGTTTCAAAATGCGTCTGAAAAATTAAAGTTTTTTTAAGCACTGAGTAGTTATTACACTTTTAAAGTGTGATGAGTACACAGATTTTAAGTAATAAGCCTTTTGATTACCTGTTCTGCGTCGCGGGGGGAAATAGACATGGTGGATACAAGTGCTGTAATGTGGTTTTGTATTTCATCATGAGGCATGGGGACAGCATTGTCAATGTAGCCATTGTCTTCCAGGTAGGCGTTCAGTTCTTCAATGTATTTGTTTTGTAATCTGGCAACTTTCCTTTGTTTAAGTGCTTCGATCAGTTTTTTGGGATTGCCGTTCAGGGATTTTAGCAGTTCATCCATTTCATCAATAAATTTATCATTTTTAATGACATTTGAATTTATCAATACGCTCCTGTCAATGGGTTTGGGCCGTCCGCTGCGGTAATCATTGAGGTAATTATCTACAATGGTAGCTTTTTCCTGCAGTTTGTTTATATGCTTGTCTGTCAGCCCTAAAATTTGTCCCTGATGATTTAAAAAGCTCTTGAGTTGTCCCCAGTAAACGATGCCTTGCGAGAGGCAGCGGTAAAGCAACTCTGTATCTTCAATGAGGTACCACAGGTGCAACTTGTTTGAGGAATCACGCAGCAGGTCAACATCCGGTGGTTTGATGCTGGCAGCGTATGCCTCATGGGTTTTGCCTTCCGGTGGTGGTACATTGTAAGTCAGTTTTGGTGCTGTTGGCAGGTGTGGAATATGGCGTGCAGGGGCGTCTTTGTTTTGGTCATCCAGTGGGACAACTGCATAATCAATGTTTTCTTGTTTATCAAGCATGGATTTCCATTTGAAAGCTTCATCTTCCTGGGCAGTGAAATAAAATACCTGTCTGCCTTCTTTGCTGATGGTAATCAGGGTTTCAATGATGGCTTTTGCCCTGATGTCGTCGCTGTTGGCGAGCAATTCATCTGCCAGCAAAGGCAAGCTGAGCGCTGTTTCATTGTGTTCAATGAAAGCCAGCCTTACGGCCAATATCAATTGCACCCTTGTGCCTGTGGATAATTCAGACAATGGTTGTGATTCTTTCAAGATGGTATCTTTGGCTTTGAAAACCGTCTTGTTTTTGTGTTCATCGGTTAATAACTCATACCTGCCATTGGTGATTTTATTAAACAGGCTTCCACCCCGTTTCAACACTTCAGGTTGGTTTTTCTCACGGTGTGTTTGTTTTAATGTTTCAATCACTATATTGCCGGTAATGGAGGCCATGTTGTTTTCGTACAGTGCTTCCAGTTTTCTGCTTGCTTCTTCTTTTTGACTAAGCAATATTTCAAGTTCCTGTTCTTCTTTTTTTTTCTTTATTTCATGCTCAATTTCGATGATTTGTTGGCTGTATTTTTCCCATTTATTACTGATTACCTGTTGTTCCCTGATATGTTCTTTAATTTCATCCGGTGACAGTGATGTGATGTCTGCTTTGTGCTCATCATAAAGGGAATGCTGCTTCATGTTTTGTTGTGTAACATTGTACATTTTTTGGGCGGCATAGGCTTCTTGGTTGATTTCATCGTAATCGGATTTTAGGTCTGTTAATTGTTGCAGCGCATGCATGTCCCCGGTATCAATGTGTAGCCTGGTGAAAATCTCATTGTATTTGCTTTGAAGTGATACCAGTCGTTTACGTTCCTGTTCAATGGTTTTGTTTTTTTCCGATTGTTGTTGTTCTGCCCTTTTGCGTTTGTCTTCTTCGGTTTTGATTGTTTTGAATAAGCCGTTGGCTTCGGCAGCATCTCCGGCATGTTCAAGCTGCAATCCTGAAAAAATATCATTGCATTTTTTCAGGAGTATGCCCTGTTCTTTTTCAATTTGTGCCCGTTCTGCCAGCAGTTTGGAGTGTTTGGTATGCACCTGCTGCCATGCTATGATGTTTTTCAAAAACCAGTACATGCTGCTGAAATCATTTTTTGCTGTATCCGGCAGATTGGGAACGGCTTTCAATTTATCAAGCCATTGTTGATGGGTTTGATTAATGTCGCTGATGTCTGATTTCAGGTCTTCCAGTAGTTGATGCAGGTGATTGAGCCTGCCGGTGGAAAATTTCTTAAATTCAGCATTGTGTAATGCCTTAATCAGGGTATCCAGTTGGTCAGTTACAGCACTGGGATTCCACGATGACGGGCTATCCAGTCCGGTTTTTCGGTAATCCGTTTCACGGGTTGTCAGTATGTTGTTTTGATTGTCTTGTTTTTTGTGTTGCAGGTTTGATATTAAAGGCAAACCTATGACAAGGATTAAGCCGAACAATCCCGGCCATCCGAAAAGAAAACAAAGTACAGCCGTCACAATTGCTGCGATGATCATTGCTGGTATAAGCCATGTGTGGCGGGATTCTGAACGCACAGGTGTTTTTAACCACTGTCCAAGGTAATCAATGCCTTTTGTGAGTGTGTTTGAATCAGGTGTATCGCTTTCATCGCTGATTTCTTTTTCAATTCGTTCAATCTCTTTGCGGATGATATGCTCCTTCGCAAACACATTGTGGGCGTTAGTCAAAAATTTATCGAGGTCTGAGATGTTATTCAGTGTAATGCCATCCCATTCGCCTGGCTCCAGTCCGGGGTTTATATTTTTGATGCATTCTTTTTCTTCTGAAATGATGCCTTCGGTTTCTTTATCAATATCCCTGATTTGTTTTTCATTATCATCTAAGTTCTTAACGTATTCTTCCAGTGTTGTTAAGGTTTTTTCGGAAACGCCTGATCTCGGGATATGCAGATTGTCAAGTGAATTCTGAAGCTCATCGATTTCTTTTTCTGTTTGTTCTATGGTGATTTTGGTGTTACGGATGTTTTCTACCAGATCTTCTGCTTCTTTAACTTCTTTGCCCATTACGTCTTTGAGTGTTATGGGAAATTGTTCCAGGCGTTGATTTATGTTTTCGGTTTCCTGTTTGGCTTTGAGATAATCGGCCAGGGCTTGATACCATGATGTTAATTTTTCGGCTTGCCTTGTCTTGTTAAGTTCGGCATGCAGGTTGTCTAGTTTTTTTTCCTTATGTTTGAGGGAGGCGTGTATTTGTTTGAGTTCCTTAAAGTCTTTTTCTGCTTTTATATATGTCTGGTATTCATTTGTTCTGATGTTTGAAATCTTATCCTCAAATCCCAATGTGTTTTTGGCTTCATCCAGGTCATAACCACCAATGGATTCTTTCATGATCTCGTCAGCAAGGTCATGTTCCTCTTCCTCTTTTTGGATGAGGTCATGGATGGCAAGCATGTAAAGCCTCCTGTCATTGGCATCGGGGATGTTGGGTAGTGGCTCGTTTTTACCGGCTTTTTGTGACAGCGCACTGCCGTGGTCAATTTTCAGGAACCAGTCAGCATTTGTTTTCACGGTAGCTTCGGCATGCAGATGACTGATGTCATTTTTCCAGATGAGTGCTTGAATTGTGCGGGCTGTGGTACTTTTTCCTGAAGCGTTTGCCCCGGTAATAATATTGATGTTGTTGTTAAGATTCTCCATGGCAGGCAAGCCGTTGGGAAAGCCTGGTGCTTTATGGATTTTCAGTGTTTTGAATGTCAGTGCCGTTTTTGTCATGATTGTGAATTTTTAGTTTGTAACAGCAAAGCATCAAGGGTATGATTACAGATTTCTAATATGTACTTCCTGGCTTCATTGTCTATATCTGTATTGTCCGTGTCATAGTCATGAAAAAGTGTTGAGTATGTTTTGCTACTGATTACTTCTTTTTGTTTTTTCTTCCATTTTTCCATCAAATCTTTGATAAATGGAGAGGTTTCGTTGTTCTCCAGTTTTAGTATGGTGTCTGCGAGAATGCCGGCCGGGGATGATTGTTTCGCCAGGTCTTTGAGGTTGGCGCCGGCAGGTTTCAGTTTGTTGTGGAGTTTACGTACCGATGTGGTCAGGTTGGAATCTTCAATTATTGCTTCATTGGTAATTTCTTGTTGAAGAGACCTTATCAGGGTATGTTCTCTGAAATTTCCTGTTATTTCAATATCATAAACCAGATAACGCAGGTTTGGGGATGTTTTTTGTATGTTGGCGGCGTTTTTACGGAGTTCGGTTACGATGATGCTTCTGATGTTGTTGACAGATTCAGGTGTGCCTGTGTCGATGGAAAGTTTTTCGTATCTGACAGGTGAAAAATCCATCCACTCATGTGTTATGTTGTTTTTGCTTAGGATTGTAAGTAATAAAGGCCCGTGTTTTCCCGGTTCTTTGGAACTTAATGCATGGGGTGAGCCGGCATACAATATTTTACCTTGCGTGTCAGACAGTAAGCCGGGTTTATGAATATGTCCCAGTATCCACATGTCAATGTTTTTATTGAAAAAATCTTGTTCCTGTACGGGTGCGTATATGCTGGATGTCATTCCGTAGTCAGCATGCAACAGGCCGATGGCAGGGATGTCGGGATTGATGTTTTCCATGGTGAATCTGGATCTGGTTAAAGGATTGTAATGCACATAGGTAGAAGGGAAAGACCATCCGGCAATTTGAATGTTGCCGTTTTTTGTATTCAATGTTTTTAGCTCCCATTTGTCATTGGCTCCCAGTAAATGTATATTGTTGAAATTTTTTGTTTTTATGACTTCCGGTAATACATCATGGTCGTGATTGCCTGCTACCATGCATACAGGGATGTTGTTTTCATTCAGTTTTGTGCAGCCTGTCTCCAAGGCTTTGTTGGCTTCGAAAAATTTATTGTCCTGGTCAACAATATCCCCGCTGAGCAAAATAGCATCGATGCCGGTATCAATGGCATAATCGACCATACGGTTCCATGTGTGTTGTGTGGCAATTTTACGGGCATCTTGAGGCACGTCTGATGAGCGTTTACCCAAATGTATATCGCCTGTTGCCAGTATTTTAACAGCCATAATGAAATGAATTAGCTTATTTTTTACGTGAAAATAACGCATAAAAATAAACAAAAAATCACAGAATCAAAATGGGGATACTAAAATTAGTATCCGCAAAAGTAGCTTCATACCGCAGAAACTACACGAAAGCAAGATTGCACGAATGAACGATGGCATGACACGTAAAGTGATAGCCATGTAGTGCTTTATGTGTATCGGGTTTCGTGTTTCGTTCTATCGGAGATTACTCATCTAAAATCCTGTAATTGAGGCAGAAGCCTGATATTATTTAACAAATGCAGAAACTAATTACTAAACTTTTTTAATAATTATATGTTTATAAATAAATATATTAAATGTTTATTTATGTAGTAGCTATTATTATCATTGTGGCATGTATATACAAAGAAACAAGGTAAAAGGCAAAAACGGCAAAATTTACA
>JBNGDT010000043.1:0-14722 GCA_049975305.1 Bacteroidales bacterium
ATTTGTTTCAAAATACGGCATTGAAAAAAGTAGTTTTTAGAGATGCCCATAAATAATAATTGATTTTAGGGAACTATCAAAAATAGCTTTTTTTGGTGGGTTTTCAAAGGAAAAGCATGATTGCGTTATTTTTGTTTTGTAATTAGAAATTCGATAATCGAATTTAAACTGCTCTATTATTGAGAATATTCACTCTACATAAAAATCTAAAACCCTTTAATGCCAGTTATCAATTTTATCTTATCCTCTTCTAATTCCTTAGTTTTAAAATTGACATCTGAAATATCATTTCCCTTTTCATCATAAATATGAAATTTAACTGGTTTTGAATAAGCCGTTCCATCTTCATTAGTTATTTCATATGTTTTTTGTGAAATACAAAATTTTTCAAAAGCCTCTATATAAGCCATTGTGTCATTTTTTGCTTTAATTTTCACCGCCTCCTTTTTATTCAAATCATTACTATTATCAAAAACAATGCGTTCAATCTCAACATATTCATATTTATTATTACATGAATGCAGAAATACCAATAAAAGTGATAGGATAACTAATAGTAAATACTTTGTCATAACTCAAAATTTTATGGTTTAATATTTTATAAATTAAAGTGTTTTATTTTTTTATTTAAGCCCTTGTTTTAAAGCATCGTACCCTTTTAGCACATCAAGTATTCCTTGTCTTTCATTATATGTTAAGGTTCTCGTTCTCGTGTATTTTCCAGTTAATCTCATTTTTGCATTTTTAGATTTAGCAAATTCACGTAAAAAAAGATTCTGTATCTGAATCAACTGAAACTTGTATCCATTCCCAAACACTTCCACCACTATTTTCGGTTTTCTTATTGTCATATTCATCGAAAATTATTTCTTTAGTATTGCCATCATAGGATAAGAAGGCTCGTTCAAAGAATATCCAATCATCTCCTTGGTACGACATTTTCAAAATAAGCCAAGGTTGTCTGGATTCCTTATTACCCATATAAATAGACGTAAGATTACGATTATTATAATGTGTGAAGTAGGGATTATAGTACCAAGTTATACCAGAAACATCGTCTGGTTTCTTTTTTAGTTTATTCAATGCCTGAAGTTTTTTCTGTCGTTCTTCTTCAGCGATTCTTTCTGTTTCTTTTCTTTTTTTTTCTTCAATTTCTAAACTATTTTCATAAATTTTTGTAGCTTCTTTGAATGCTTCTGTTTCTGGATGTCTTTTTTTAAGTTCAGAATAAATGTTTTTTACCTTATCAAAATCTTCTTCTTCAAAAGATAGTTTGATTTTTGCTAATAGTTTGTCTGCTCCATTTTTACATTCATCAAGTTGTGTTTCAAGTTCAGTAATCCTTTTTTGTAGTTCTGCTTCTTTTTCTTTGTCTGAACATGCAGTAAGCGCAAAAATGATGACCATTAATAAAATTGTTCTTTTCATAATATTTCGTTTTTTAATTTTCAACTTGTGGCTGACTAACTTATCCCCCTCCAAAAAGCACATTTACACAATTCTTTCTGTATATATGTACTCTTTATTGTCTTTGATTATTTTCTTTTTGCATACAAATCTGAGAAAATAATAATTGTTTTGGTAAAAAATCAAAAAATATTTTCTGTTTTTCAAGATATATTTTAACTCATTGAGTTTATTACTCCTCCATCATAGCAATATAATCACGTTGGGAGAGGCCGTATTTTTTTGCTTTTAATTTACATTCATCACAAAGCTTTCTTACTGGTGGGTATTTGGGGATGATGTTACTGTGCATGGCATGTTCGTTTTATTTATGGCCTTCTCCTCTCCCAACAGAGATCAGCGGAGCTAATTTCTCTATGGCTGGTATTTATTGTGTTTCATAGCGCTAGTTACTTGCAGATCATCCGAACAATTTCTCATCACGAATCAGCATCAAAATAGCGCTGTGAGGCAGAATAATGTATTTTTCATTGTTGAATTCAATTTCAAAGCCACTTTTTTGGAGGTAAATGGCCAAATCTCCGGGTTGAGCCTGCAAAGGCACATATTTTACATTTTCCTGTTGTTTCCAGATCTCATCGCCTTCCTGCATCGCCGGGATGGGATATCCGGGCCCTGTTTTTATAATGTAGGCACTGTGGGTGGATTCTTTTTCCTGAATACCCGGCGGAAGGTATAAGCCTGAATTTGTCTTTTTAGTGGTTGCGGTAGGCTTGACTAACACTTTATCACCTATCAAAATAAATTTGTCAATGTCTTTGTTTTTTATTGATAACGCCATAACAGAATTGTTTTTACAAAAATAAAAAATGCTTTTAAGCCATCAAGCTATAAACTATGTGTCCTGAAAATGCCCTAAGAATTATGTGTTTTTTTGGACATTTATCTTTTTGATGATGATGCCAAAAATTACTGCATTAAAAAAAGTAAAAGCACCATAAACTACGGCAGGCAATGCCATTTCATGGTTACCGAGAAAGGCGTCACTACCTGCAATGGTAATAGCAAGTGCGGAATTTTGAATCCCCACTTCCACAGCCAGAGTAATTTGTTTTTTGATGTTTAGCCCACTCCATCTGCCCATCAAAAAACCCGCAGTCATACCCAATACATTCATTGCAAATACCCAGGGAGCAATTTCCAAATATTCACTCAGCTTTGTCATCTCCCCATCCTTTTTTACGAAGATCACAAAGCTGTAAACCACAGCCAGTAACAATGTGGTTAGGTATTTCATGTATGATTCGATCTTTTGTGCCCCGGGTTTGTTTTTGTACCTTACACACATACCAATTCCCACCGGTATCAAAATCATAAAAAATATCTTGATTATCATTGAAGTCACTGGCGTATCAATCATGCCTGCATCTCCCGTGAAATAATACAACGTAAAATACACGATGGCCGGCATGGTTATTAAAATAAGGAAAGAATTTAAGGTTGTCAGTGAAATACACAAAGGAACACTTCCTTTTAACCAGTAGGTAATAAGATTAGACACTGCCCCTCCCGGACATGCAGCGATGATCATTATCCCAACTTTCAACTCCGGAGATAAGCCTGATATATTTGCAATGCCAAAAGCAATCAGGGGTAAAAGTATCATCTGGGCGATAAGCCCGATTACTATTTGTTTCGGCTTTTTAATGATTTCCTTAAAATTCCTGAGGTCAAGGGAAAGCCCCAGGTTTATCATTATTATCCCAATAACGATAGGTAACATATATGTAGATGCAAAATTGCCTTCCATTATTGACATTTCAAAGTTTACAAAATTATGTATATTTCATCTATGCGCAAGGGGTATGCCTAAAATTATCATAATGCTACTCTTATACACAAGGGACAAACAGGTCATCACGGGAATTGACACAAAAAACCGGGGTCCCGTATTTATTGGAAACAAGCCTGGCATCATTATCTTCCCCCAATAAACGTTCAAAAAAATTGGGTTGAGGCCCCAGATGAAGCAAGTGAATGTTTCCTGAAAGTTGCTTCAGAATATGTTTGTCCGTTTTTATACCTGATGCTGATGTATTGGTTTCCGGTGTGATGCCATGGTCATCACAAAATTGCCTGATGAATGAAAAATTGTGCTTTACTTGTTGTTCACCCTTGGCAGGCATATACATTTTGATTTCCAGGTCCAGGTATTTGGACAGGTGAACCAGCCAGGGAGCTGTTATTTTTTGTGTCTGGCGAAAATTCGCTATCGTACTCACTGCCTTGGGCGGTGTAAACTTGTTTATTTCCGGAATAATAAGCCCCGGGATACGGGATTTTCTGAGCATTTTTAACACCGTTTTTCCGTTTAAAAACTGCACATCGTTGTATTTGTGTACCGGGATCATGGTGTATATGGCATCTTTGCTTTCAGCTATACTGCTGATCAAAGTACAATTACATCCTTCTTTGATGTGATTTTCCCCTGATGTGATGCAGGCATCTGAACGGAACCTGTTTAGTTTTTTTCTGATGGTGGATTCATCAACTTCCTTTCCGAGTACAATCGGTGTGTTGTTATCCCTGACAAAAAGCAAATCAATGGGACGTCCTGTTTTTTTATGCAGAAACGCTGCCCACAGTTTCAGGTTATCTGTGGTGTCTGTAAAATCAACAAAACATAGCACCGGTTGTTCTTTCATAATGAAACAAAGATATTGAAAAAATGTAAGAATGTTAATTTACAATGATGTTATTCTAAAGACTGTATGACAATCAGGATAGGTACAATGAATGACAAGCAGTATGATGTGTTAGTAATTCATAAAAACGGTGGTGTAAACATCCCCGTGAACCCTGAATCTGGCTTCTTCAAATTTTGGTTTTCCGAAATTAATTTTTGCATTTTCAGAGAAACAATACCCTTCTTTTGGGATGCCCAAATAATTTTTATCCATTTTGTTATTGTTATTTTCATCGTGCAATAAGGCCATGCCGTATGTGCCCGGAGGAACGTTTTCAAAGCGTACAATGGTGCTTCCCTTGCACGCTTTTACCTTTTTCCCCATGAAAATATCTTCTTTTTTGTCTGACAGGAAAGTTTTAGCACTGTTATAAAGAGCAATACTGATGTATCCATCGTTTGATTTTACATTGTTTACTTTTACTTCAACGGTATATGTTTGAGCGTTTATCCGCGAAGCAAATAACATCATTAAAAAACAGGTAAGTATTTTCTCATATCTCATGATTTTTAAATGGTAAAACAAAAATAAAAAAATTATTTTAATGGTGAATCGGGTTCGTTTTTCATGGCTCTGAAAAATGCATGGTCAAGAAAAGCAGGCCAGAATTTTTTGACAAGATTGGTAATAACCCCGGTGGTGGTAAGCACAACAAACCGCCGCTGTTGCCGTATGGCTTTATAAATTTTACGTGCGACCTTTTCAGGGGACATCATGTTGCTTTCGTCACGCGGGGATTTCCCCTGCGGTGTGCCATTGGCAGTGAGGGCCGATTTTCTGATGTTGCTTTCTGTAAATCCGGGTGCTATTATCAACACGTGCAATTTTTTATGTAGGTTTTCGATACGTATTGTTTCTAAAAATCCCTGCATCGCGAATTTTGAAGCACTGTATCCCGAGCGTGCCGGCAAACCATGGATTCCGGCTACCGAAGTAA
Organism: Bacteroidales bacterium; assembly: GCA_049975305.1. GTDB lineage: Bacteria > Bacteroidota > Bacteroidia > Bacteroidales > ML635J-15 > JAQIBY01. The sequence goes on from JBNGDT010000043.1 coordinate 5,092, forward strand.
TACCTGTTACCGTTCCTTTTGTTTTTAAAAGCCAGGGCAGGGCATATTTTGTACAATATACCGTTCCCCAAAAGTTGACATCCATCAGATGGCGCATTACCTTAAGGTCCATGTCTTCGAACAAAGCACGCATTGAAATACCTGCGTTGTTGATGAGTATGTCAATGCGGCCAAATTTTTCAATGGTTTTTTCGATGAGGTTTTTACAATCTTCCTGCACTGTTACATCTGTTTTCACGGCTAGAACATCTGTTTTCTCTGATAGTTCATTTGCATATTGCTTTAGCTTATCTTCATTTCTTGCTGCCATCACCACGTCGTACTTTTTTTCTGCATATTCCCTGCAGAGTGCCAGGCCTATGCCGGATGAAGCACCTGTTATTATTACTACTTTTTTACGTTGTTGGTTCATAATATAGAGATTTTGTATATATACGTGTGAATTGAAAAAAAGTTGTGCCAGGGGTAATGAATTTTTGGGTAGTGAATTAAAAAATATGAATTCAAAGGAAACGGACGCGTAATAACAGCAACCCATATCAAGAAATTATTTTATCAGAGCAGGCAAGCGGCGGGCAGGAAAATGAATAAAATAATGAATTGTCACATAGACAGTTAATAACGGTTTTTTAAACCATAATATAAGCATTATAAGTTCATATAAGTTTTTCTTATAATGCCTTATATGGACTGATTATTTTAGATTAAATACGGTGGCGATAAATCTTATCTTATTTCATAGAATACTGGTTTCTCATAAATAACCGGTTTTAACGATTATTAACTCTCATATAATTCCGTTTAAACTTAAGTTATCTTTTTTGAAGTTCTCCTATTTTTCCATGTGGCGAGTACTGAAAAGTTACTGTTCCTGAATTTACAATCGTTTTACTGACTTATACGTGTTTATGATGTTGATGATTGTGAAAACAGCAAGCAATAGAATGCCACACAACAGAATTTGGAAATCAGATACCGGTTTTTCATCCAGTATGGATTTGAGTGCTTCACTATAGGCATTACTGACAAAAAAATAGGGGATAAGACTGAGTAAAAACACGAGCGTACATGTTATGATATTGAGTTGTGAAAACGGTTTGACAATTTGTTTGTGACTGTATCCTAATGCAATCAAATGATGTATGTTGGTTTTGTTTTTTTGCAACAGCAGTTGTGAACTGAGTACAAACATCCAAAGTGCCAGCAAGCTGATGAACAACCCTGTTACTACCACCACCAATGTAGCTGTATTTAGCAACAACCTGGCTTTTCCGCTTTTAAGCTGTTCGCTGTTGTAATCATACCCTTTTGATTTAATGAATTCAAGCAGTTCTGTATCCGAAGGATCCGGAGTGAGTAAGATCAGGCGTGAAACAGGCGGATCAGGTACTCCGTATTTTGAATTGGCATAGGTTAAAAATTCCTGAGGAACCATGATGGTGTTGAGCCGGTCAGAAAACCCAACTATTCGGGCCGAAAATTCGCCCTGTTTGCCGTTGCCTTTAACCACCACGCGGAAAGGGATAAGGCTGGCAGCTTCTTCAGAAATCTGTGGCAGGTTTTGTGTTGTGGCAAATCCGAAATTATACAAATTCAAGTAGGTTTTAGGCAACATAATTGGAATGTATTTATCTGCAGGGGACCAATGCCATTCATGATCTTTCAGGTCAACGTATCGTGAGGGGACTGATTCGAAAAACAAATCGGAATAAAAGCCCTTCAACTTTTCGCTAGAGGTATATATCCTGGCTTCAAAACTACTGGGGGTAAAAGCTGCCAAATCGCTGATGAAAGGTTGTTTACGCAGCTCTTCCATTTCCTGTTTGGAAAAAACCGGTTTCTCTTTATTACTAAACAATTGACCGGTTGTGGTCAAAGGAGATACATCTTTACTGATAACGAGATGTTCAGTTTGCCACAAATTCTGCCTTGTGAACACAGGGTGGATGTCAGCGTAAAACCTTGCTGCCAGTATTATGATACTGAATCCGGCGAACATCACCAGGGAAATAATGATGATCTGATGAATTTTGAATTCCTGTTTTAAAACGTTCCAGATCATAATTTCATCAATTTATCAAAGCCATTATTTGTGGGAGAGAGGCTGGTTAAAATAATGCCGGCATGTTGTTTTTCAGCGCGGTTTTTAATCATTTCAAAAACAATTTCAGTGTTTTTATTGTCCAGGTGAGAAAAGGCTTCATCCAAAAAAATAAAATCAAAGGGTTGACAGAGGGCACGCACAATGGCAATCCGCTGTTTTTGTCCGAATGAAAGTATGTTTGCAGGTTTGTGCTGATGTTCTGCCATGTCGCATACATCTAGGCATGTCTGTATTTCAGTTTCTGATAGGTGGTGTGTGAGCCGGTTTTTAATGCGAATGTTTTCAATGCCACTGAGATTATCAAATAACCATAATCCTTGTGGGACAAGACTAATGTGATGCTTACGGATGTTTACCCATGTTTTATGATCAAGATGGCGGGCATTTTCGTTGTCAATCGAAAATTGCCCATCGTAATCATGACGGAGTCCGTACATAATATGTAATAAACTGGTTTTTCCTTTGCCTGATGGTGCATATACCAGGTAGGTGATGCCGCTTTCAAATGAAATATCCCTTCTCCATATCTGAGAACCTTCGAGCGGAAGTTCAGTAAGCGGAGAAGGGATAATGTGTTTTAAGTGTATTTGCATTGCAATTAGCACTTGTATATTTATTTTAAGGGTGCCTGAGAAGTAATGTTCTGGTTCAATGCTTGCCGGATTCAATTAACCACATCACAGGCAGATATTGAATTTTATGAACGAACACTAATTATTCCGTATTCAGTTCTTTATCAATTTCTTTTTCCAACTCATTTAGCAAGGAATCAATATCTTCTTTGGATCTCTTATTGAGTTCTTTGATTGTTTCTTTGTAATCTTCTTCATTGAGTTCTTTATTATCCCAACCATAATCATAGCCGTATGGTTATCTGCCAAACAATGCAGTGAGATTATTCATGGCACCTGTTTCTATGGCTATTCTTTGTATGTCTTCGAAATCCATGTTTTTGATTTCATCGTTTACACGTAGTTTGCTAATCATCATAAACTGGCCTTCTTTCTTGTCCCAGTCAAAATGTATGTGTGCATAATTATCTGTGAGTTTTACCCCTGCCATTTTCCCCATCATGGACATTTCAGTGCTGAGGTTATCAATATTGCTGGTAACCCATATATTGGCATCTAAGCAATTTTCATAAAACTGCATAAAATCTTTGTTTGCCGTGATGGAGCTTTTAGGTTCCTGTGTCATCAGGTATTTTCCTTTGGTAAGCGCATCAAAATCTCCATTTGACCCGAGCACAAGGAGTTGTTTTTTGTTCCAGATAACGATGCCGACGGGGAGTGCCACTTTTTTGAAATCACCTTCACTTTCTATGCTGATGTCAGCTTCCATTTCTTCGGCCATTTTTTTCAATACTTCTTCAAATTTGTCCGGGTTTTTCATCAACATACTCACACCAAAGTAAAATTGATCATTGTCTTCAAGCGGAGCTGCAAAACCAAACATTTCAGCTTCCATATCAACACCAATGGAAGATGGTTCTTTGATAAAATCTTCAAGGATATTGGCCATGGTTTCACTTTCTTCCCTGAGTTCCTTCATCATGTCCTGATAGTCTTCATTTTCTTTTAATTGTTTTATAATGTCATCGCGATTGCAGGGATCAGGGTTGAAATGCATGACGGTAAAGGCATCACCGGGAATGGTATTGATGTGTTCCGGTTGCTGACTGCATGATGTAATTAACATCACAGTAGCTAAACTAAGAATAAAAACACTGATAACATTTTTCATAATTTTAAGTTTTGGTTGATAATGTGCACTAAATTAGTATTTATTATTGATTATACAAAAATAACCGGCAATTTTTACTACAAAGGCCTGATTCCCTGATATGGGCTATGTTGACAGGTTAGGAGGTAATGTATTTTTCATTACAGAACAGAATCAGTACCTGATAAATTTACCAACAGCTACATTTTTTTCTGCCATCACACGGATTATGTATGTTCCTGAACTCAGATCATCAAGGTCAATTTTTAATAATGTCCAGTCATCTACGTTTTCCAGTTGAATTTCTCTGCAGGTTTTGCCGTTGATATTGCTTATTATTAATCTTGCTTTTTCATTAGCAAAATGGTGTAATGCAATGTTTATATTGTCTTTTGCAGGATTAGGGAAGCAGGAAATTACCGGTTTAAAGGGAGTGGATTCCACAGAGGAACTTTCACCAATCACAAAAAAATGTGGATTGGGAAACCCGATGAAAGGATGATTTTCGCTGCGCCCGCTTGCATCAGCAGCATGAATTATATATTCAACGGTGTCATCAGTGTTCTGTGCAGGGATGCTGGCTTTGTATGTGTTCCCGGTATCATGACTTATCAATACCTCTTGCCAGTTTTCCCTGTTGACTGAATAATACACTTTCAGCGAATCGCTGATAAGGATATGTCCGCCGTAACTGACAATGTCTGCCGATATTTCATAATCGTCGTCAGGACTTTGTAAGCCGGTAAGGGGATAATGAAAAATGTGCAGCATTTCAATGTCAGCCACTTCGTGTATACGGCAATGCAGGGCATCGGTTGATTGCCAGGCCGGTGCTGTGGTGTTTTCCACGGCATGGATCTGATACCCTGGCATGGCTTCTTCATATACGGCTATGGCTTCATCGTTCCATTCACTACCTGATCCGGTTGGAACCGGCACAAAAACATGCCCGTTTATAATCAGGGAATTTGTATAAGGCTGCCCATCGGGACTGTAGACACGATATACTTCATAATTGGTACCGTATGAGCTTTCATGATTTGCAAAATAATCAGCAGTGACTTCATAATCTGCGTATCGATTATCCGATTCAGGTACTTCGCCAATAAGCACTTTGTCGACATCCAGAAATTTTCCCCAGCAATCAATGTGTTCAATGTAATCATCCATAGGGTCTTCTAGTACCATATAGTCGCTAATGCCCAGAAAAGATTCCATGCGGGTATCCACTTCTGCGGCGTCAATGTTGTATGATTGATATGCAGCATTTTCATTATACACGAGCGTGGTTGAAGCAGCTTTTCCCATGCCGTCACACATGTAATTTCCACCGGTGTGTTCTACTTCCATGCCAAAAACATCAACACTTAGTATGCTGCCAAATTCAACCGGGACATTGTTGTCGTTGGGTCTGTTTCTATTATAATCAAAATTTACAATACCTACTTCCGGGGGATTCCCGTGTTGTATAAACCACGGTGAATAATCCCTTGTCCAGTATGTGTCGGCGGGTACATTATGATAACTTACACAATCAGTATTTACGTTGCCGCTGGTTAATTCATTCTGAATGGTTGACAGGTCATCAGAATCTGCATAAATCAAATAAATGTGTGTAATATCTGCCAGTTGAGCGATCAGGTCAACAGGAATGCCAAATCCGCCATAGTAGCCGGATGGATAGGCAATGATCACACCCTGATTGCGTTCCCATTCTGCAATATTACGCACAAAACCCGAAGGGGGGGCAGTGGGAGTGATGTCTTTAGAGTTTCGTATTCCCTGCCGATGATTGTTAATTTCTTCCCATGTGAGCATGTGGTATTTGCTTTTCAGGGTATCGGGAAGGTAATTCTGTGCTGACAATAATAAAGCCATGGTGCACAAAACAGTGGTTAAAAAAACTTTTTTCATAATGCCGGAAGTCTTAAAAAAATGCCACTGCTACAGTGACATTATTAAAATATTTATTTTGAAATTAACATCTTTCCGGTTTTTTGTTCATTACCGGTGCTGAAAAATATCATGTACATGCCTTCGGACAGGGAATTTACATCAAAAGTAACATTGTATTTTCCCTGCGGGCTTTTCTGATCATAAATATTGCGGATAGTCCGTCCGTGCATATCAATGAGTTTTATGGTTACATCTGATTGCTCTGTGAGATTAAAAAGCACATGGGCTTTGTCAGAGGCAGGGTTGGGCATAATGCTAAAGCTAAAATCTTTCACATCCATTTGTTGCTGTTGAATGATGGTGACCTGATCATGTGGTGGCAAAACAATATCATCCAGCCATGCTGCATCACTGCCTCCTGATCCGAATCCATCTTTTTCATAGGTCCATTTCAGGTTGTGCACACCCGTGCTGATGCTGTATGTTTCCTGCGACCAGTCTATTTCACCAGCCCATTGGTCCTGCTTTGCATCATCAAGGTAAAAAGCCAGAAAATCAAGGTAAAAACCCCAAAAGGGTTCCTGGCACGATATTTTCTTGTAAAAACTCAAATCCCCTGCGGTGGTTACATCAATATTGATTTCAAGGGTAGATGTTTCACCGTCACCAATGCTTCCTGAGCGGGCACAATAATCGCCTTCATAAGGGTAATCATTGCTGGTCTCGTTTAATCCAACGATAGTCCATGGTGTAGTTCCGTCATTTTGCCAGTTATACGAATAAAAATCGTTGGTTTCCCAGTCTTCTATTTGTAAACCGATAGGAAGGTTGACACTAACAGAACTGGAATATTCACCACTGGTATATACCAAATCTGCAGGCATGGAGCTACCCGATGGTACACCGGCATCCACATTCACAGTGAAGGCAACAAGTTCGGAACTGCCGGCAGTTAATTCACTCACAGCCACATCCGTTTGGACAGGAGAAGCATTTTCAGTAATGTTAATGTTACAGTTTCCTGCTACGGTCAGGTTATGGCCGGTGTTTTTAGCGAGAAAATACACGGTAACTTCTTCGCCGGGATCCATGATGCCATTTTCGTTGCCTGCAGCGTCATCAACATGATCAAAACTTATACTGAGTTCAGGTGCATGAACGGTAATGTTATGGCTTGCATTCCAAACACCTGTATCATTGTCTGTGATGATAAACTCTATCGGAATGATGGTTTGGTCGGCAATGCCATCCACAACAGAAATGTTGTATGCGCCATCAGCATTTGCTGTGGCATTGCTGGCAATATCGCCATAGGTTTCGGTGTTATCAGTGATGGTGCAGTCCGGAAATGTGGTGGAAATATCTGCGCTTACGCCTGTGGCCGTTTCCACACCAACGTTTTCAAGGGTTACATCAAGCAGGGCAGATTCACCATTGTTGAGTATGGCATTGTTGTTGCCTGTTGCATCATCAATAACCACATCGTTTAAGACCACATACGGGCCTTCCGGTACAATGACAGTGATGTCTGACTGGTATGTGACCTTATTATAAGCGGTAACGGTAATTTTCATGTTTCCCGGTGCTGTAAAAGGAACAATGGGTACATCAACCGAACCACTTTGCACGTAACCTGTGCCAATGATCACGGTTTCGCCTGCATCGGTTTTGGTCAAAGATACCAATGCATCATCAGCGTCACAACTGACAGTAAAGCTTGTTTCTCCGACAGTGATGACATCATTGTGAGAAATAACCATGCTACTGGGGGTTTTGGTACGTACCATGAGTGAGGGATCACCAAAGATTGTCCAAGTATCAGCCATGTTTTCACCATCAGATGAATATTCGTCAATCATGTGGAACATGCCGTTAAAAGAAAGACCTCCAAATGTCCGTTTGATGTTATCAACATAAGATTCCACCAGCAGGTCATTCATTTCATCCTGTGCATCCATTGGGGAAGCCCATGACTGAATTATTGTTGAGCCAAGGAAACTAATGGCTCCCGTTGGAGTTCCTTCGTTTGTGGCTCGCATCCATGCTTCAGCAAAACAGGTGTTTTCTTTAAAGTCTCCATTCAGGCAGGCGACACTCCAGATAAATGGATATTTATTTTCATTGGTGAGGGCGTTTACTTCATTGTTTGAAAAAGGAATATTTACCCATGTATCTACATCACCGTGACCTACATACTGAACAACGCTAATACCTGCGTTAAATGCAGTAGTAGCCTGTGCATTCGAACCCCCATCTTGGTAAACAGTATTAACGGTGTATCCGTAATTTTCCAGATCAGTAACAATGTTGTTCATGTGTTCGGCATCGGATTCCCCGTCATCTCCTGTACTGGCGCTCCCTTCGTTGGAAGCAGAGCAGAGTGCATTTTCTATCCATGTGTTGGTGTTGTCATAATCACGTTCGTATTCAATAATCTTGTTGACCTGATTGGTAACACCGGCTCCTGATTCAGCGCTGATACGGCCAATGAAACAGTCGGCGTAGTGATCGCTGCCAAGCAGGTAAACATATTCATTGTCGCTGTCGCTGTTTACTTCGTTTGTGGGTACTTGTGGGGCATCGCCAACCAGCAACACGTAATTCAAGCCGTTTGTGTTGAATTCATTTTCAATGTATGTGCCAATGTCTGCAGCGGTTGAACCTACTGTTGTCATATCTACGATTTCAGTTTCAATGCCTTTTTCACGCTTCCATGTAACATAGGGTTCCATTTCATCCATGAAATCATCATAGGCGATGATCAGCATGCGGCCGGGGGTACCTTCGTCAAGCGGGGTGTATTTGGCTTCGCTGTAATTCAAAAAATGGTTTTTATAAATTTCCCGGTAGTCTTCGGAAACACTGAGGTTTTTGTTTCTTTCCAGTATGTTTATTGAGCCTTCTGCTGTATGTTTGATTTGTACAGTTATTTCGGTGTAGATACGCAGTGTTTTTTGTACAGGGTTGTAACGGAAAGGAAACGCTGTAACGCAGATGCCCCTGTAATTTCTGATGATGTATGGTTCAGAAGACACAGCTTCCATGATTGGAAAATACTGATCCTGGTTATATACCTCGCTGTATGTATAAGGCACCTGTTCCGGGTCTTGTGTTCTGAGCAGGTTTCCTTTTGACGGGGCTACATCAATGTTTTCAATTTCAATGTAATCGTTGTAGATGACTTCCAGTTCAATCCCGGCTTTGTCCGGGATAATAACTGAAGCAGTCAGCTTGGGCATGTCAGGTGCGCCTTTGTGAAGCAAAGGACTTGCTTCCGGGGATGTTATTGTAAAAGCCTCACCCCGCGGCGTTTGCACACGGTGTAATGCATAGGCATTCAGGTTGAACTGAATTGTTTGATGATTGTCCTGTGAAGCCATCAATGAGATTTGTGGTTCAATCGGAGCAATGCTGTTGACTTTTTCCCAGTTATCTGCAAACACAAGATTGATTGCTAACAAGGCAAGAGAGAGAAGGTATACTTTTTTCATAAATAGATATTTTTATGTTTAGATGTATTAAATGTTCATAAGGCTGCAAAAAAATAATGGATTTTTTCAACAAAAAAAAACAAATCACCTGTGGGTGGGGTTAAAAATAACTTAAGGTGGAATAATCTTGATGCAAAGTTAAGCTGGGGAGGAGTGGATTGAATTCCGTCATTCGTCGGTACGGGTCACGTCTTCATTGCATTACGCCGGACAAGTTTTGATGTTTGTCTTTTGGAATTTCTTTGATTATTGATGATTGAGTATTGGATATTGTTTGTGTTTTGATGCTTGTAAATTGGTGCTTGTATAAGCAAGGGGGGGTAGCATAATTTTTATTAAAATGATAACAATTTATTTAAATTATTGTAGGGCATCTCTAAAAACCTCTGTTAATATATTTTGTTGATTGTTAATAACT
>JBNGDT010000044.1:0-14432 GCA_049975305.1 Bacteroidales bacterium
TGCATTTGTTTAACCTAACAAACCAAATTACCATGAAAAAACTCAGCCTTTTATTGACATCATCACTGATTGCCTGCATGGTTTTTGCACAGGATTACAACGTTACGTTCAGTGCTTATTCTATTGGTACGCCAACCGATCAGGTTGACAGCGTGCAAGTAGAAAACATTACCCAGGGAAAAACCATTACGGTAAACGGAGATGACACACTTCACCTTGTTGATGTTGTCCAGAATATTGAACAGCCTGAGAGCAATAGCACATTTTCTGTTTATCCCAATCCGGCAAGCGGGTACGCTTTTGTGGAATTTTGGAATGATGGCAGCGATGATGCACAATTAAGTGTGTATGATATGGCAGGAAGAAAAATCATGTCTCAATCTCTTGATGTTACGTGTGGAACAAACACATTTAAACTGACTAATTTGAGCCAGGGAAATTATGTTGTTTCCATTGTGACAGATAACCTGCAATTATCAGAAACCTTAAATACAACAGGAAATCGCGGTGCTTCCATGCAAATTGTCCCGGTCAGCGGCAGAGAGACAGAAGAAACACTCAAAAAGAAGAACACCAGGGCAGGCACCATTGTTGACTGGCAGTATGATGAGAATGATATTTTAATATTCAAAGCCTGGGGAGAAGGATACTCCAGGATATATGTGTATAAAATCACTGCAGATTACAATTTAACAATAGTTTTCGAAGATTGTCAGGATCTTGATGGCTATAAATATACGGTAGTAAACCTTGCCGGAAACCTGTGGATGGCTGAAAACCTAAAAACCAGCAAATACAACAACAATTCGCCCATTCCCAACATCCCGGATCAGGCGACCTGGGTTGATCTTACAACAGGTGGACGCTGTTATCTTGCTTATGATAGTACTACTTACGCTTCAACCTATGGTGCACTGTATAATTTTGAAGCAGTCAGTTCCGGGAACCTTTGTCCCACTGGCTGGCATGTGCCCTCAAAGACAGAGTTTGAAGATATGCTCATTGCCCTCCAAAATACGGGATATAACTACGATGGCAGTGTAGATACTGATAACGATTACACAACCAACAACAAAACAGCCAAAGCACTTTGCAGTACTTCATCATGGAAAGCTTCGACCACGGAGGGTGTCCCCGGCAATGACGATTATCCCTCATACAGAAACCGCAGCGGATTCAGTGCATTAGCAGCAGGAGAAAATGCCATATCAGAAGAAGAAGTTGCAAAATTCTGGTCTTCAACAGACCTCGGGGCAGAATATGCTGCAAATCTTGGCCTTATTTACTATCTTGAAAGCGCACAAACCGGGTATAGCGTTAAAATCAGCGGTCTGTCTGTCAGGTGTGTGAAAGATTGATTTTACCCGGCTATCTGGCCGGCTTAGTTAAATCGGGAAACACCGATTTTGAATTAGTACAATCCGGAACCAACGTGAACATAAAAGTCAATGTGAGAAATTCTGCACGCCCACATCTTTAATAAATCCAAACCAAATCATTACCTTTGCAGAAGCTTAAAGGTATATGAACAAATTCAAACTGCAGTCGGATTATAAGCCCACGGGCGATCAACCTCAGGCCATCAAAGAAATAACCGAAGGTATAGAACAGGGCAGGAAACACCAGACTCTACTTGGGGTGACAGGCTCAGGAAAAACCTTTACCATGGCCAATGTAATTAAAAACGTTAACCGGCCGGTATTGGTGATGAGCCACAATAAAACCCTGGCAGCGCAGCTTTATGGCGAATTCAAACAATTTTTTCCGGACAACCGGGTAGAATATTTTGTTTCCTATTATGACTACTACCAGCCGGAAGCCTACCTGCCCGTGACTGACACCTACATTGAAAAAGATTTGTCCATCAACGGTGAAATTGAGAAACTGCGGCTTTCTGCCACTTCTGCCCTGCTTTCAGGACGGCGCGATGTCATTGTTGTCAGCTCGGTTTCCTGTATTTACGGGATTGGAAACCCTGAAGATTTTCATGCCAACACCATTGACATAAAAACCGGGGAACACATAGGCAGGGATGCTTTTCTTCGCATGTTGGTTGACAGCCTGTATTTTCGCTCAGATGCAGAATTTGACCGCGGCAGTTTTCGTGTGCATGGCGATACCGTGGATGTTTTCCTGGCTTATCATGACATTGCTATTCGTGTGGTATTCTGGGATGAAGAAGTTGAAGAAATCTTTTCTGTGGATCCTTACAACAACAGGGAAATTGAAGCCATGGATCAGGCTGTTATATACCCTGCTAATATTTTTGTAACCACAAAATACCGCATTCAACAAGCCATCAGACAAATTGAAGATGATCTAAAAAAACAAATTGATTATTTCAAATCACAAGGAAAACACCTTGAGGCAAACCGGATAGAGGAACGCGTGACGTTTGACCTGGAAATGATTCGCGAACTCGGGCATTGTCCCGGCATTGAAAACTATTCCCGTTATTTTGACGGCCGCCAACCTGGGTCCAGGCCATTCTGCCTGCTGGATTATTTTCCGGATGATTTCATCACCATTGTAGATGAAAGCCACGTGACGCTACCACAAATCCGGGCAATGTACGGTGGAGACAGGTCACGAAAAAAGAACCTTGTTGAATACGGATTCCGTTTGCCGGCAGCTTTAGACAACCGCCCTTTGAAATTTGAAGAATTTGAAAATCTGGTGAATCAGACGATATATATTTCCGCTACTCCGGCAGAATTTGAACTTCAACGCAGCGAAGGTATCATCACCGAACAGGTCATCAGGCCGACAGGGATACTGGATCCACCTGTGGAAGTCAGAACAACAGCCAACCAGATTGATGATCTGATGGAAGAGATCCAAAAAAGGGCAGAAAGAAAAGACAGGGTACTTGTTACCACACTTACCAAACGCATGGCAGAAGAGCTCACAAAATACATGGAAAAAATAAAAATAAAAGTCCGCTATATCCACTCTGATGTTGAAACCCTGGAACGGATTGAGATACTGGAGCAATTGCGTTCAGGAAAAATAGATGTCCTGGTTGGTGTTAACCTGCTCAGGGAAGGGCTTGATTTGCCAGAGGTCAGTTTAGTGGCAATCCTTGATGCGGATAAGGAAGGGTTCCTGCGTTCTGAACGGAGCCTCACACAAACCGCCGGACGCGCAGCAAGAAACCTGGAAGGGCTGGTTATTATGTATGCCGACAAAATCACGGGGTCCATGCAGCGAACCATTGACGAGACAAACCGCCGTCGTGCCAAGCAAATGGCATACAACAAAAAACACAATATTACCCCCAGAACAATTCGCCGTGCACGCTATTCATTCTCAGGCGAAAAAATGCCCGAACCAAAAGTGTATCATGAAACGGAAGACCAGATCAACATTGCAGCCGATCCCGTGGTTCAGTATATGGACAAAAACGCATTGGTTAAAAGCATGGAAAAAACAAGAAAAGAAATGGAAGCTGCTGCCAGAAATCTTGATTTTATTGAGGCAGCCCGCAAGCGAGATGAAATGTTTGAGCTTGAGAAATTGCTGAAAAAGCAGGTGTAAGGTGATTTGACTTTGAGACCAGTATCACCCATACATCACCCATGCACAGAAAGGAATACCGAAAGTATTACCTAAAATCCCTTAATTGTTCTGTTTTACTGTCATCACCCGTCCGTCTCCCTGGTATTCAATATGCACATTGACCCTGTCTGCCGGGAGGATAGTTTCTGCATTTTCAGGCCATTCGATGAAAATCATATCTGCCATGTCAAGGTATTCTTCAAAGCCGGTGTGTAATATTTCAGCCGGTTTTTCGATGCGGTAAAAATCAAAATGGCAAATGTGCTTATTACCGGTGGTAAAATATTCATTCAGGATAGCGAAACTCGGACTTGTAACATCATCTTCGACCTTCAAAATATCGCAGACAGCCTTGATAAAGGTGGTTTTGCCGGAACCCATCGGGCCATAAAATGCAAATACCTGATTATGTCCGAAATCGGCCAGAAATTGTTTTGCTGTATTGTGAATATCACTGATGGATGTTATGTGATATGCTTTCATTGTTCTGATTTTGGCTTAAGATGGATGAGGGGAACGAGCATTTCTTCGAGTGATATGCCGCCATGCTGAAACGTGTTTTTGTACATGTTCATGAAATGTTTATAATTATTGGGATAAACAAAATAATCGTTGGCGGTGGCAAAAATATAAGTAGAACTGATGTTTGATTTTGGCAGGTAAGCTTCCTGCGGATTGGTGATCTCAAACACTTCTTTTGGGTTATAATTCAGGTTTTTCCCCTGTTTATATCGCAGGTTAGTGGTTGTTTTATGGTCGCCGATGACTTTAACAGGATGTTGAACCATGATGTTTCCGTGATCGGTGGTAAGAATGAGTTCTATGTCGTATTTTGCCAGTTCCCGTATCAGTTCATGCAGCGGTGAATGAGTAAACCATGATTTTGTGAGTGACCGGTAAGCCGGCTCGTGAGAGGCCAGGTCTTTTATCATTTTCATATCGGTTCGTGCGTGGGATATCATATCCACAAAATTTATAACAATGGCATTCAGGTCATGACGTAAGATTTGATTGAGCTTTTGTTGTATTTTAGTACAATAATTGATGTCAACGGCTTTTTCAAAATGGATGGTTTTTTCTTTTCCAAAAAACCGGTTTATCATATTGAGGACCATCTCTTCTTCATAGAGGTTTTTACCGCCCTCTTCGTGGTCATTTTTCCAGAGGTCAGGGTAAATTTTATGTATTTCAGAAGGCATAAGGCCACTGAACATCGCGTTCCGGGCATATTGAGTTGCTGTAGGGAGTATGCTGTAATACACATCATCGGATTTAATATGATAATAACGGGAAACAAGTGGTTGAATGGCTTTCCAGTGGTCATATCTCAGGTTGTCAATGACAAGCATGACCACTTTTTTACCGAATTTAAGTGAAGGAAATACGGCATGTTTAAGCAACTGGTGGGACATGACAGGTCTGTTTTCAGTGTCCGAAGCGAGCCAATCTGTGTAGTTTCTGCTGACAAATTTGGCAAAACTGAGATTGGCTTCATCTTTTTGCATTTTCAGGACATCGTTCAGGGTGTTGTCGTTTAAAGCTTCGATTTTCAGCTCCCAGTTTACCAGTTGTTTATAAATGTCTTTCCATTCATTGTAAGAAGGGGACTCGTTGATTTGCATGCTAATCTTACGAAATTCAGACTGATAATCCATAGTGGTTTTTTCAGAAAACAGGCGTTCATGGTCAATGTTTTTTTTGATGCTTAACAGGATTTGATTGGGATGGACGGGCTTAATCAGGTAATCGTTAATGCGTGCTCCAATAGCCTGATCCATGATGTCCTCTTCTTCGCTTTTTGTAATCATTACCACCGGAACATCTGGTGCAATGGATTTAATTTGTTCAAGGGTATTGAGGCCGCTCAGGCCAGGCATGTTTTCGTCAAGGAAAATGAGGTTATAATTGGTTTGCTGAACCATTTCAATGGCGTCCTTGCCATTGGTTGCTGTATCAATGGTATATCCTTTATGTTCAAGAAATATGATGTGTGGTTTCAGCAGGTCAATTTCATCGTCTGCCCATAAAATTTTTATGTCACTCATAATTATTTGGAATTTAAACCATCAAAACTAAATAAATAAAATGTAAGTAACTAATCAGTTAAGAGTAGCTTCTCACCGCAAAGTCGCAATGTCGCAAAGGTTTAAAATTTGTAAATTAAATTGTCAAATTGTCAAATTTACCCCGTTGGATAATCACTTTCTTATATTACTCATTATTTGTTTAAGTTATCCTACGGGGTAAATCAAATTATCAGTCTATCAGGCAACGGACACTAAAGCCGTAAGCCTTAATGTTGATGTACATGGGGATGGAGCTACTGCCGAAGGCCAAGTGCCAGCCGACCACACTGCTGGTCTGCGTACTACTCCAATAGAAGCCGTCGGTACCGCGATAGTCGAGCGAACCATTGCTGAAGAGCAGGTACCCTGCAGCATGGAGTTTTAACACCGAAGCGTAAGTATCGTTGTAATTATTCCATCCTCCGTTTGCATCTGCATTCTCCCATTTCGTTTTAGTAGGAATACGCCAACCTGTGCCAAGCTCTATGGTGCAAAGGTCTTGTGCAGCTACCCAATTGCTGGTTTCATCAATATAAGTTATTGTCCATGCCGGAGTTGGTCCCACTTTATATCCCTGCTTACGGTTAAACTGCCCATACAAACCCGCAGCAGCATCGGTAGCATCGGTAGCTGAACTTGCCTGATTGTCAGCGCCAAGATTTTGGGTTATCCAGCATTTATTAGAACCTGTTAGATTTGTTAATACAGTTCCATAGCTTACAGACTTTGTTTCAAGAGCTACATTGCCGGAAGTGTGAGTAATTGCTAAAGCGCTGCCACAAGAGAAGCAGGCGGCATACAACCAATGCAACTTGAAGCTACCCAAGTAGATGTTGTTGCATTATATGCTTTGAAGCACTGGGTAGTGGTGTTGTAGATAAGTAAGCTTTCGGCAGGACCGCCAATTGCATTTCTTTCTGCTGTAGTCATACGGGGTACGAGCAAGCCCCGCTCTATAGAGGTTACATCCAGCACAGCAGAATTGTCGGAATCTGGTTGATTGATGCCAGCGTTCTGGGCGAATCCCAAACCACAAGCACCATAAGACAATACAATGCCAATACTTAGGGTTTTAATCCCCAAACGTATTATATACGTTTTGGGTTCTTGGTATTTTGATTTCTTTTTGGTTTCATAACCTTGTGTTTATAAGTTATTGATTATTAGTTACTTGTCGAGTTTCACAAGATTATGTCCGTCATCAGTTTCCGTCTTCACAAAAGCTCCACCGCCTGCCGCCGCCTAAAGGCAGTCAGAGAAGGGCAGAGACACGATATGATAACCTGAATTATCATTTTCCTTCAAAATTATTGTTTTATTTATAAACTGCAAAGGATACTGTAAAAATAATTCCTTAAATCCACAAAAGGTTATTAACAATAACAGCCAAAACATTGTGCATATATGAGCCCGGTCTAAAAATACACTGTTTTTCCACTAAGACACAAAGTAACGCAAATCTTATAGTATTGTATTTCTACACCTTGCGGCTCTTGGTGTCTTAGTGACATTTTTCATTTTTTTGACTTTTTGTACCCGGCTCATAAATGCTATATTTACAAAGACAAACTTAAGTTATCATTTTTGTAGTTCCCGTGTTTTTTTCCAGGGTGGGTACTAAATAGTTACAAAAATACATCAAGGTTATGGGTAATACATCCGGTAGAAAGCCAGGTATTTTTCGAGGTTTTTATCTTTTTTCAATTTCTCATAATTGGATTCAGAGATAACAAACTGAGTATAATGTTCAGGATTAATTTCGCCAAAGATATTTTGATTGGTTTCAATGAGTTTCATGTAATTCATTGATTGTTTTTTTCCTTTAAAGGATTTGACAAACACCAGTTCGGTATTTTCATCAATCAAATAATAAAGTACCCTGAATGTTATACGGCTAAAGGTAAAAATATTGAAATTAGAAATCTCAAATCTGAGTTGGTTTGTATTGATTTCATTTGTATTGGCACTGATCATATAGTAATGTGTTTCATCCGGGTCAAAATCATAGATTTCTTCAGCGATTTCTTCCATTGATGGTGCAGTTTCAGAGTCAGATGTATCAGATGGTTGTTGTCTTGTAACTTCAGGTCTGCTTTCCAGGTCAGCGAGCAGGGCATCAATATCACTTTCGCCCATGTAAGCCAAAATGGAAGAGGCCCTGGGGACCAATTCGGAATCGGGATATTTCTGAATAAACAATGCCAAATTTCGTTTTAATTCGATGTGTTCAACATTGAGAGCGTCAGCCATTATATCCAAAAATTTAACTTTATCAGTAAGCTCAGAATCGGAATAATTTTCATAAAAATGCTGGCATTGTTGTTTTACTTTTACCAGTTCTCCCTGCTTGTAGTTTACATAAATGTTTTCATAAGCTTGTGTAGCCTCCTTTTGTTTATTCATAAGATCCTGCAGGTAATTCGGATTTTTCAAAATTCTAGCATACCGGCTGTCGGGGAACTGATTTATGATTTTTTCTTTGTAGGTTTGACTTTTCGACACATCGTTTTTCTCTTGGTATAGTTTATAGAGGTTGTAATAACTAAGCAATTTATATTCATGGTCAGGAAAGCGTGTGTTTAAACTTCCAAAGGCGGTGATTGATTTATCGTAATCATTAAATTTATCGTAATAAATTTCACCCAAATTAAACAGGGCGTCTTTGATTTGTTGATTAGAAAGGGCTATGAGAGAATCATTCAGGGGTAAGTTCTGGAGGTAATATTCGCGTGATTTGTTATTGGTGACCAAGTTTGTTGCAGTAGTGCTGTCGCTTGCTGTACTGTCTTCGTACATGGTATTATCTGCAATTACAGCCTTGTTACTTCGTCTCCAATGGTCTTCCAGTTTACGATTTCCCCACTTTTTCTGGAATTCGTTGGATCCAAAGCTCAGTGTGGCCGGATTATAAAAATACCATTTACCACCGCTTGGTGCATTTACCTGGCTGGACCCTCTCCGCTGGTCAAACAGGATTGAATTTTGTTGTTGTTGTTGTTGCAATTCTTTTTGCCTTTGTTCTTCCTCCCTAACAGCCTGAATAATGCTGTCAATTATGGCATTGCGTTCCTTATCACTCAAACCTGCAATTCTCTGCAAGCTATCCTGAGTTTCCACCACATCCAAATTGGTTACCAGTTTATTCAGGTTTTTGCTAAGGCTGTTGATTTCATTAAACCTGGGATGTTCCCTTGAGAGATTCAGGATACACGTATCATAGTAGGACTGTGACAGGCGATAATTTGGTTTTTCATAGTAGATGTCACCCAAGCGGAGGCAGGATTGCGCCTTTTGGCTTGTGTTTGTCACCGCATACTCGCTGGATAATTTGTAATGTTCAATGGCTTGTTCTGTTTTGCCATTTTTATATTCAACTTCTGCCAGGGCATAGTATATCTGGTCCATGTACTCAATGTTTTTATCATCTTTGAGCATTTTGGAAAGGAGCTTGTGCATTTCTTTGTATGAGCTGCCCATTTTTCCATAGCATTCGGCCATGTTAATTTTTGCGTTGAATTCCAGTTTATAATCGCTGCTTTTTTGGGTAACAATTTCAAAATGTTCGGCGGCTTTGCGGTAATTTTGCTGGTCTTTATAAATCTGAGCCAGTATATACTGATGACGGATGCGTTGTTTTTTATCTTTGTTTTCTTCAATGGCCTTTTTCAGGTGTGGAATAGCCCTTTCTTCATTGTTTAATACTAAGTAGTATGCTGCATTGAGGATTTCAAATTCGGCATGGAGGACGTCAGGAAAATTTTCTTCAGCATCTATCTGGTCAATCCATTTTTTGGCTGTTTGAAGGTTATTTGTGGCCAGTGCGGTACGTCCCAGCCATATCATGGCTTCATAGCGAACGGGTTCATTGGGAAATTCACGTAAAATATACTCAAAATTTTGCCTTGCCGGCAGGAATTCATTTTTAACAAAGTAGGCCTTGCCCATGAGCAAATAAGAATCATCCACCCATTTGTTGTATTCATTTTTCTCCATAAATTCCTGTTCATCTTCGGTGAGCTTGCCTTCCTTCCGTTTTGGTTTGACTTTTATGGAGTGGTTTTTGATTGTTTTTGAGGCCTTTTTGATGGCTTTGTCCATTTCAGAAATGGCTATTGTTGCTGTCTCCTCATTTCCAAGTATGTATATAGGCAGGCTGCGGGTAAAGTCAAAATCCATTTGATCTTCGATGCGTTGTATTCCTTTAAGATAGGCTTCCCTGCCATTGAAATAGACATTATAATGGGCTGTAATATCATGGTATGTTCTGTTTAGCCATGTGTTTTTTTCGGTTGAACATGACAGGCTGATCAGAATCAACAACAACAAAAACAGTTTTCTATGTTTAAAAATAACTTTCAAGTTGAAACAATTTAATAACAAATCACCGCAAAGTCACGATAGCACGACTGCACGATGGCATGAATGCATGATAGCACGATGGAACGATAGCACGAGATTTATAGGGTATTTCATAATTTCCATTGGTCTGGATTCGTTTACATAGTGATTAATACCGATATGTGTTCTTATTTTTTCCATTAAAAATAATAATTATAATCTACTTATTCCTTTTTTTAATCTGGCTTTCGTTTTTTCGTATTTTCATGATAAACAATTTAACAAATCTTTTTTTCTTCATTTCTCATCTTCTCAGCGTCCCTGTCTACCCTGCCCGTACGGCAGGCGGGCGACAGGCAGGTTAGCGGTAAAGACGGTAAAATATAAATATTGCTTTTTAATTATACCGCTTAATAAATAAACTAAAAAACAATGAAATTATTATCATTCAACAGTTACTGATTTAGCAAGGTTTCTTGGTTGGTCAACATTGCATCCACGCATAACAGCAATATAATAAGAGAACAATTGTAAAGGAATAACGGTAAGCAATGGTGCCAGGGCAAATTCCGTATCGGGCACTTCTACCACATGGTCAGCCATGCTGCTAATGGTATTATCGCCTTCAGTAACAATCGCAATGACTACCCCTTTACGGGCTTTTACCTCCTGAATGTTATTCACAATCTTTTCGTAAGATTTATCTTTCGTGGCAATAATAATAACGGGCATGTTTTCATCGATGAGGGCAATGGGACCATGCTTCATTTCAGCAGCAGGATATCCCTCGGCATGTATATATGAAATTTCTTTTAATTTTAGCGCTCCCTCCATGGCTACCGGGTATAAATATCCTCTGCCCAGATATAAGGCGTTTGTAGCATCTTTGTATATGGCACTAATTTCTTTGATGTAATCTGCTTGTTTTAAAATTGTGCTTATCTTTTCCGGGATCAGGCTTAATTCTTTTATGAGTTTAGCGTATTGTTCTTCTTTGATGGCGCCGTTTTTATACCCGATTTCCATGGCCATCATAATAAGCACTGTTACCTGCGTAGTGAATGCCTTTGTGGATGCCACGCCTATTTCATGCCCTGCATGGGTATAAACACCTCCCATTGTAGCCCTGGGGATACTGGAGCCTACAACATTGCAAATTCCCAGTACTGTTGCTCCTTTTGATTTTGCCAGTTCAATGGCCGCTAGTGTATCAGCAGTTTCTCCACTCTGACTGATGGCAATGATAATATCACTTTCGTAGATAATGGGATCCCTGTACCGGAATTCGGAAGCGTATTCCACTTCAGTAGGGATACGCCCGAATTCTTCAATCAGAAACTCACCAACAAGGCCGGCATGATAACTTGTACCACATGCGATAATAATGATGCGCCTGGCATGGATAATATCTTTAATCACATAATGCAGGCCACCCAGTTTAATCGCAATAACATCAGTTCTGAGCCGTCCTCTAAACGTGTCTTTAATGGAGCGTGGCTGTTCATAAATCTCTTTCAGCATGTAATGGTCAAAGCCGTTTTTTTCAATTTTATCAATATCCAGGTCCAGTTTTTGAATGATGGGTTTTTTGTGAACCTTTGTGCTTTTTAAGTTTCGGAGATTCATGCCGTTTCTGCCAATGACTGCCATGTCATCATCATGCATGTATATCACTGATTTTGTGTATTCAACAATAGGTGTGGCATCGCTGGCAATAAAATATTCCTGCTCGCCTACGCCAATGACCAGGGGAGACCCTTTTCTGGCAGCGATTAATTTGTCTTTTTCATCTGTACAGGCTATCACAAGTCCATAAGCTCCGATCACTTTACTCAGGGCTAAACGAACTGCGGTTTCAGCATCCAGCTTTCCTTTTATATAAATATATTCAATAAGATTAGCCAATACCTCGGTATCGGTTTCGCTTTTAAACTTATAACCTCTGTCTTTAAGGCGTTTTTTCAGGCGGGTGTAATTTTCAATGATGCCATTGTGTATGATGATGAATTTTTTGTGCATGCTTTCGTGTGGATGAGCATTGATATCATTAGGCTCACCATGTGTAGCCCACCTGGTATGGCCAAGCCCGATTGTGCCATGCAAATTTTTGCCTTTGACCAGCGAATCTAGTTCTAAAACCTTCCCCTGCTTTTTATATATTTTGCACCCCTCATTAATAATGGCAATACCTGCAGAATCATACCCGCGGTATTCCAATCGTTTAAGTCCGTTAATCAGGATGTTATATGCTTGCTTATTTCCAATGTAACCTACAATTCCACACATAAATTATCAAGGTTATAATGTTAGTAATCCGATGTTATTATTTTAATTTGCATTGGATATTCAGGATGATTACCTCCGTAAATGGCACAATGCCCTGCTGTTGTTCTGTTTTTCAGAGGAAACAAAAACAAATTATTGTCCACTTCTATGGTACCATCATTTTTTACAAGTTCCTGAATATGCAACGGGATATTGAAAATGTATTCACTTTTGTCTTCCGATACGCTACCTCCAAAATGTTCTGAATTGGTTTTGTAGTCAGTAAGGTAATCATAGTTTCCATCGTTTTCTTCATAAATGATGGTTAACTGATCAGGGACACCATAAGTATTCTGAAAATCGGGATGTATTTTTACCTGCAGTTGTGCACGATTAATCCCTTTATTTGCAAGTGAATCAAGTTTATCGTTATCTTTTATCCTGATGATGGTTTTCAAACCGGCTGCTGAATGTAAAAATGATATCTCTTCATTCACCGTATCGTTTAGTGCTGAGATTAAATCCGGTGAAGCTGTGTTATAATCGTGATTAAACATATTGATACGTACGCAGCTTGTATTTATGTTGAAGTTGTAGGTGCTTGTATCATTATAGTGCATAACAAGCCGGCTATTGTCAGAAAGCAGGTTAATATATGCAATGCCTCCTCCCTGGGAGCTTTGTGTTACAGGCTTAAAATAAAAACCTTTAACGTATGACAACAGGCTGTCGTTGTTTTTGAAAATTTCAGGGTTACTGAAAACATCCAAAAAAGACTGATCATCAATTTTTAATGTTGAAAGTGAATCACTGGGATTTGCAGCTATGTTATAGTTTCCCAGCAGGTACATATTGCTTGCGGTTGTATCCAGTTCCGTTTCATAATCAGAGTAATAGTTTTCTTCGTAATCAAAATCCGTATTGAGGACACGGAACACCTGAATGCTTATGCTGTCGTTTGTGTCTCCGTAGAAACCGCTGTGGTCAAGCACAAATTCAAGGTAATCAGGGGCAATATCCTGATCTTCATCAACATTACTGGAAGACAAGCGTACCTGCGTTATAAAGGAAGCTTCAGTAAGCCCAAAATCGGCTTCATTGATGCAGCCAAGGGGGCTTATAGAACGTCCGTTGCTGGCTATATTGCTGTCTCTAATAGTATGCGTTTCAACTTGCAATGTATCGCTTGCTAATATAATTTTATCCGCTCCCGGTTGTAAGTTGATTCCTATTTCTGAAGCTTCTTCTTCACAGGAAATAAAATTAAAAGCGAGGATGGTAGTAAATATGACTGCGAAGAAAATCCGGAAATGTTTCATATGTATTATTCTTCTTTTAAAATTTTATCATAGAAGTCTGAATATGCATCAACGAAATTTTCCGGGTCTTGGTATTTTAATACGGGAAGATTTTTTTTCTGAACGTATTGTTTCAATTCAGGATGGATGTTCTTGCTTCCGTAGATTACAGCATCAGAGTTGTCAATGGCCATTTTATTCAGGTTGACAAAATCCGGATGCTTGAGTTTTTCCAGGTCTTTCTTTTCAATGCCTTCAAACATAGCAGTATCCATGATGTTATCACTGAAGGGTTGTTTAAAATCATCTTCATAAATGCTGTAAATGATTTTCAGGTCGTTGAAAAGGGGATCGTCAATGTAGGATTTTTTAAGATAAAGGGGAACAAAAGCAGAAAACCAACCATGTACATGAACTATTTCAGCAGACCAACATAATTTTTTTACGGTTTCAAGTACACCACGGGCAAAAAAGATAGCGCGTTTCCCATTGTCTTCATACTCTTCTCCTTCTTTATTTTTAACCGTTCCTTTACGGTGAAAAAAATCTTCATTGTCAATGAAATATACCTGTAACCTTGCAGATTGAATGGAGGCTACTTTAATGATCAGGGGATGATCAAAGTCATCAAGAATAAGATTCATGCCTGAAAGACGTATAACTTCATGCAGTTGGTTTCTTCTTTCATTTATAGAGCCAAAACGGGGCATGAATGTTCTGATTTCTTTGCCTTTTTCCTGAATTCCCTGTGGTAAATGCCTGCCTATGAGCGACATTTCAGATTCTGGCAGATACGGCGTAATCTCCTGTGTAACGAAAAGTACTTTTTGTTTCATCATCGTACATATATAATTATGGGCATCTCTAAAAACTACTTTTTTCAATGCCGTATTTTGAAACAAATATA
>JBNGDT010000045.1:0-8742 GCA_049975305.1 Bacteroidales bacterium
ATATAAACGAACTAAAAAAATTGATGTATGCTTCATGAGATACAACACAGTGAATTAAAAGGAGTCGTTAATTTGCCAGCCTCCAAAAGTTACGTGCAGCGGTTTCTGGCGGCAGCCCTCTTGTCGAAAGGCGATGCGTCCATTACTGCACCGGGCAATTCAGCCGATGTACTTGCTTCATTGTCGGTGATACAAAGGCTCGGTGCTCATGCCATAATTGATAACAATGGTGATTTCAGGGTGAAAAAAGGCAAGCCTTTTGCCGGCGGGAAGTTGTTTTGCGGTGAATCCGGTTTGTGTGCGCGCATGTTTGCACCCATTGCAGGTTTGTATGGCAATGATTTTTACATTGATGGATACAAAAGTATGCAACGACGGCACTTTTTTCCTGATTTTAAACAACTTGAAGCTTTTGGATTAAATGTGAAAAGCGATGATGAAAAAATCCCGGTACACTTTTCCGGAAGGCTTAAACCTGCCACGGCAACACTTGATGCTAGCAGAACCAGCCAGTTGTTAACAGGTTTGTTGTTTGCTTTGCCTTTGTGTGATGATAAAAGCCACATTAATTCAAAACACCTGGTTAGCAAACCATATATTGACATGACTATCAGCCTGATGCGTGAATTTGGCGTCACAGTGGAAGCAGATGGTGATGAATACCACATCCCGGGCAACCAAAGCTATAAACCCATCGACAGAAAAGCTGAAACAGACTGGAGCGCTGCTGCTAATTTTATGGTGGCTGCTGCACTAAATGGGGAATGTGAAATCAGGGATGTAAGCATGGATTCACATCAGGCCGATAAAGTGATTTTGGATGTGTTTGATGAAGCCAATATTGATTATAATATAAAAGATAACAATGCCATCGTAGTCAGGCAAAGCACACCATCAGCTTTTACCCTTGAACTTACGGATGCCCCCGATTTGTTTCCTGCCTTACTGCCGTTGGCATGCCGTGCCAAAGGACCATGCCGCTTTTCTGACCTCGCAAGATTGCAAAACAAGGAATCCAACCGCCTTGAAGCCCTTGTTAGGGAATATAGGAAGCTCGGGGCAGAGTTTGAAATGCTGAACAACGACAAAATGCTGGTTCATCCTGCAAAATTGCAGTACGCCGATGTCAATTCGTGGGGCGACCACAGGGTGATCATGAGCCTGGTGATTGCCGGGATAGCCAATGAAGGCCTTATGATTCATGATTCCGGCCATGTTTCCAAATCCTTCCCCGATTTTTTTGAAGCAATGAAATCAATAAACGCAAAATGCCATGCATACCAACGGTAATTTGTTTAAAATACATATCTGGGGCACTTCCCACGAGAAACAAATGGGTGTAATTGTAGATGCTGTTCCCCCCGGATTGTCCCTGGGTGTGGATGATTTTAAGGATGATTTGGACCGGAGACGTGCCGGCCCCCCCGGAACAAGCAAACGAACAGAACAGGATGTCCCGCACCTCATTTCTGGTTTGTACAAAGGCAAAACCACCGGGGCACCTGTACATATTGTGTTTGACAACCAAAACCAAAATCCGGATGATTACACATCCCTTTCATTTCCGCGTCCCGGGCACGCTGACTTTGCAGCCAATCAAAAATACAAGGGGTACAATGACCCGCGTGGAGGTGGTTTTTTCAGCGGCCGCATGACCTTATTGCTCGTAGCTGCAGGTGTGGTGGCAAAAAAGATACTGCAACCGCTGCGGTTTGAAAGCCAAATTATACACATCGGAGGCCATGCAGATTATGAAAACATAGTGAAACAATCAGCCAAAGATGGTGACTCCATAGGTGGTGAAGTAGAATGCCGTGTTGATGGTTTGAAGCCCGGCATTGGTGAACCTTTTTTTTACAGCCTGGAATCCGCAATCTCGCAGCTGGTGTTTTCCATTCCCGGTGCCAAAGCCATTGCCTTTGGTGACGGGTTTCATGCTGACACAATGAAAGGCTCTGAATTCAATGATGCCATCATCAATGCCGAAGGAAAAACAAAAACCAACCACAACGGCGGGATCAACGGCGGCATTTCCAACGGCAATCCCATGGTGTTTTCTGTAAAATTCAGGTCCCCGGCAAGCATTGCACAAGCACAAAACTCATGGCATCCCGAAAAGGGGAAAGTGGAAACAGTGAGCATTGGCGGCAGGCACGATGCCTGTTATGTGCTGCGTACACCCGTTATCCTGGAAGCGGTGGCAGCCATTGCGATAGCTGACCTGTATATGATAAAAAAAGCCATAAACGATTAAGAATACGAAGCCGGATAATCTGGAAAATTAAAAAACAAGCTACATAACACAAACAAGTGATGATAAATAACAATGAAAAAAATATTAAAAACCCCAATTTCCTGCAGGCAATAGCCTCGTATTTGCATCAGAACCATCCGGAGGATCTGCATGAACAGGTGGTGGTGTTGCCAAACATCCGTGCCGGTTTGTACCTCAGAAAATACCTCGGAGAACACATACAAAAACCAGCATGGGCCCCGTCAATCATTACCATACAGGAGTTTTTTCACAAGCAGTCGTCATTGCAACCCGAAGAACCCATTCCGCTTGTTTTTGAATTGTATAAAAGCATAAAGCACATTGCACCCGGTTTGTTTGACAGTTTTGATGCCTTTTACACCTGGGGAGAAATCATGTTGTCGGATTTCAATGACATTGATAAAAACCTCACCGACCCTGCAAAATTATTTGCCAACCTAAGTGATTTAAAAAAAATTGATGCCATGTATGCGGATGTAAATCAGGAATTACTTAAACATCTGCATAAGTTCTGGGAACAATTTCAAGTGGAGGTATCTCATCATTCAAAAGACAGCTTTTTGCAGTTGTGGAAAATTTTGCCTGAAGTTTATCAACACTATACTGACGCTCTCAAAAACAATCATACAGGATACGAAGGGCTGATTACACGCACAGTGGCCGAAAATCTGAACAATGAATTGTTTCCTGAAGAAAAACCCGGTCATTATTTTGTGGGGTTCAATGTGTTGAGCAAAGCTGAAGAGCAGGTGTTCAGGTATTATAAAAATCAACATCATGCCAAATTTTTCTGGCAGTACGATGAGGATTTATTGCATGATCAATACCATGAAGCCTTTCGGTTTGTCCGGGACATGCTGAAAAAATTTCCGGCACCACCGGATTTTACTTACCATGCGAAGATCAGGAAAAAAAATGCGGTGAATGTGTATGCTGTCCCCTCAAATACGGCACAGGTAAAGCTGGCATCGAAAATTCTTGATGAAAACATCAAACCGCATGACCCTGATTTTGAACACACCGGATTGATTTTACCGGATGAGTCCCTGTTGCATCCCGTGTTGTATTCCATGCCTACCTCGGTGAAACACCTGAATGTAACCATGGGGTATCCCATTTCCTTTGCTCCGCAAACCAGCATCATTGGCTTGATAGCACGTTTGCAGGACAATTATACTTCGGGAAAATATTACCACCAGGATGTGCTCAGGGTATTAAACCATCCCCTCGTTCAACTGGTGTCGCATGATGATTGCGCACGGCTAAAAAAGTTTATCTTGGAAAAAAACATGATCCGGGTATCTGAAAAAGACATGCATAAGGGAACAAATGATCTGATAGAGCGCATTTTTACCCATACCAATGATATCATGGACATAGGGCCGTATTTCAGCAATATCCTGAAAACGATTTATGAAAGCATGCATGACATGGATGATGTAGAGTTTGATAAAGAAATTGTGTATCAAATGTACAGGCACATCAACCGGTTCAATGAATATCTCATCAAAGACCGCATTCATTTTGCGTCATCGAAAACATATTTGTGGCTGCTGTCATCTATGTTCAACAACCTAACGGTGTCTTTTTCGGGAGAACCTATGAAAGGCCTACAGGTTATGGGGGTGCTGGAAACAAGGCTGATAGATTTTGATAAGCTAATTGTGTTGTCAATGAACGAAGGCAGGTTCCCGGGACAGAATTTTAAGAAAAGTTTTATCCCGTACAGTTTGCGCAAAGCCTTTCAGTTACCCACCATAGAATTGCAGGACGCCGTGCATGCCTATTATTTTTACCGTATGATTATGCATCCGGATGATGTGTATTTGCTGTATAACACGTCCACTGAAGGGTTTTATACGGGTGAAAAAAGTCGTTACATTCAACAGATCATGCATGAAACAGACATCCCCATAGCAGAAATTGCCGTATACAATCAGACAGTAACGAAAAAGAAAGATATACGTACAGTGAAAAAAAATGCCGTTACTATGCATGTTTTGTCTCAGTACCGCGGCGATAATGCCAGCAGGGAGTTTTCAGCATCGCAGCTTAACACGTACATGAAATGTTCTATGGCCTTTTATTACAAATACATCCTGAACATCAAAGAACCATGTGATATGCTGGAGCAGATAGGACCACTTGAGCTGGGGAATGTCCTGCACGATACCATGCAGCAATTGTATGCACCGCATAAAGACAAGGAGATCAGCCTGCAGGATGTTGACAGGATGCTGAAAGCAAAAGACCAGCGTGACGATGTA
This sequence comes from Bacteroidales bacterium, assembly GCA_049975305.1. Classification (GTDB taxonomy): domain Bacteria; phylum Bacteroidota; class Bacteroidia; order Bacteroidales; family ML635J-15; genus JAQIBY01. The sequence continues at coordinate 4,543 of JBNGDT010000045.1, forward strand.
GTGCTAAATGCTTTTGTGAAACACATGAAAGTAGGTGCTGATCAAATAAACGGCATCAATGCCATGGGAGTGGAGGCAGTGAAAATGTACGTTGAAAACATTTTAACAAAAGATAAGCACCGTACCCCTTTTGTGTACAAAGGCGGTGAAATTAAGGTCAACACATTTTTACAAGCAACACAGGGCTGGTGGAAGTGCAAAGGCATCATTGACAGGCTTGAAGAATCAAATCACCAGTTGCATATTATTGATTATAAAACAGGCACACAAAAACCTGCCACGGTGAATAATCTGGAAGCTTTGTTTGAACTTAACCGCGATGATAAATTAGACCACGTGTTCCAGGTACTGTTTTACACCTGGCTGATGCATAAAAATCAAACCAATGATGAGCGGGATTATGCCCTGGTGCCTGTCATCATGTACATGCGCAATGTGCAATCTTCTGACAAGCCGGTTATGGAAGGGGTTGATGATTTCAGGAGCCTCATGCCGGCATTCGAAGCACAGCTTGTGGGGCTGGTGGAAAGGATAACAGACAAAACCGAGCCGTTTACGATGACAGCACATACCAAAACCTGTGAAAATTGCCCATATTATCAAATCTGTTATTGATGTATGGCAGGATGGATATGGTGCCTTTACGTATTCATTCAAAGAAAAAGATCGATTGATTCAGTATGTGAAAAATCAGAGAGGACATCACAAAGTGAAATCTTTCAAAGAGGAATTTATTGAGTTATTGCGTGAGCATGAAATTGAGTTTGATGAAAAATACCTTTTATCATTCAATTTTCTTTGATGTGCAATCGTATTCAACCCTTTTAGGGTCGTTATGTTGTACTTTGTAGTAATCCACAGGCTTTGCCTGTGGTCATTCACTTTCAATCCCTTCGGGATTGTTTCTAATGGTACTTCCTGCAATTAAAGATACCTTTAAACGACCAGAATCCTGAAAGGCTTCAAGGTAATTAACCACGGAGCGCCCGGTGGAAAGTGCCTCATCGCCCTAACCAAAAGCCTGAAAGGCTTCAAAGTGAATAACCACCGGTGTAACCGGTGGAAATAGCACATCTCACACACCAACCCTGAAAGGGTTGAATAACAATTAAATTATTATTATATTTCCTCTATAAATCCTTTTTCTAAATTGTCAGAATCACTGTAAATTCTGTAATAATAGTTAACCAAAGTATTTCTTGCGGATTTAAGGTTTACGAAAAACTCTGCAGTTTTATTTACCAGTTAAAGTCAAGCCTTGTTTTCCTGTTTCCTGCCAGTTTCACTCAATATGATTTTTCTGAAACGCATGGATTTTGGAGTTACCTCCAGGTATTCATCTTCACTAGTGTATTCCATGGCTTCTTCGAGCGAATATTTCACAGCAGGTGCTATATTTACCTTCTCATCAGCTCCCAAAGACCGCATATTTGAAAGTATTTTTGTCTTAATAATATTGACAACAATGTCATCTTTAGAGTCAATATTAATATTATAATAATGTCGCCTTTCCGTTTTGATACCAGTTCGATGACTTTTCCGGAAAGCGTTTCAGGCACATCAACGTACAGCATCTCAATGGGTTCATTTTTAAAGCCGTTAATTCGTTTAATCAGTACTTTTGGTTGTCCGATCTGAAATTCATAACCTCCCCGCCTCATGGTTTCTACAAGAAGAATAGAAAGATGCAGAATGCCACGGCCCAGCACAAGCAAACTTTCAGGTGAGCTGGTTTCTTCAACACGTAAAGCAAGGTTTTTTCGGTTTCTTTAAAAAGCTTTTCGCGTAAATGCTTGGATGTTACACACTTACCTTCTTGTCCAAAAAACGGAGAATTGTTGACTGTAAAGAGCATGCTCATTGTGGGTTCCTCTATCTTTATTGTTTTTAAAGATTCCGGATTTTCATAATCTGCAACCATATCTCCGATGTCGAAATTATCCAGGCCCATGACAGCCACAATTTCTCTTGATTTTATTTCACCTTTTACTTTTTCTTTTCCCGGTCCTTCAAACCTGTAAAGTTCTTTAACAACTGACTTGTGTGTTATGCCGTTACGTTGAATTACAGTTACCTTGTCACCCATTTTGATGCTGCCCCTGTGCACCTTACCTACAGCTATGCGACCGGTATATGACGAATAGTCAATGGAAGTTATCTGCATTTGAAGTGTTCCTTTATTTTCTGGCTCGGCTTCAAAATAATTCAAAATTGTATCCAACAGATATGAAACATCAGTGGTGGGATTTTCCCAGTCCAGGCACATCCATCCTTCTTTTGATGACCCGTAAACCACTGGGTATTCCAGTTGTGATTCATCCGCATCCAGCGAAAACATCAGGTCAAAAACACTGTCGTTAACTTCATCGGGTTTACAATTGGGTTTATCAACCTTGTTAATGACCAATAAAGGTTTCAATCCGAGCTCCAGTGCTTTCTGAAGCACAAAGCGCGTTTGTGGCATTGGCCCTTCAAAGGCATCCACGAGTAATAAAACGCCGTTGGCCATATTCAGCACACGTTCCACTTCTCCACCAACAATCTGAATGTCTGGGGGTATCTATGATACTGATCTTACAGCCTTTATAACGGACGGATACATTTTTTGATAATATAGTAATCCCACGTTCCTGTTCCAGATCGTTAGGGTCCAGAATGAGTTCACCAACATCCTGGTTGTCCCTGAACAACTTTACCTGATGAAGTATTCTGTCCACCAGTGTGGTTTTCCCATGATCAACATGAGCGATTATTGCAATGTTTCTGATTTCCACTTAAATACATTTATTTGATTATAAGTTTCATGCCAGCACTCGCGGTGCCGTTGTATAGACGGATAAAATACATCCCGCCGGATAGCTCCGGTAGCAAAATTTCCGGATTGTTTATATGTTTTTTGGCTACTACCTGTCCACGGGCATCATACAATGTCATGTTTAGGGGGTAATCGTCTTTATTCAATCCATGTAGGAAAAACTGATCAGTTCCCGGATTTGGATGTATGCTTATGTTTTCATCAAACGGATTATATAAAATGTCCAAAGTGCAATCTTCAACACTTACATTTATAACAGCGACCTCAGATTCGCAGGGAGCTTGTACAATATACCAGTCATAAAAATAGTAATAATAATCAAAAGGTGTTTGAGATGCACTGCTTTTTTTGATGCTGACAAGGCCTTCAATGGTATATGGATAGTTGAGGTAACTGCCGTCGTTTGTGCGAAAGAGGTTGGGAGATCCCAGCCCCACGAGTTGAAGGTTTTCGCCTACTGGGACATTAAGGTTAAGATCAATACGGCTAACGCCATCAGGAACATAAACATCTGTGGTATCAATGACATTTTGGTATTCATCACGTAAGGCTATGCTCCTTGTACCGGCTCCGTCTGCATTCACCAGTACCGACTGAATGGTAAATTCCTGATAGGCATCAAAAATCAGGTAATGTATATAATCCGGATTTCCGAAAAAGCCGCCGCCCGCCGTGTTGTTACTTGCTCCGACTGTATCAGGAGGAAACAAAATAGTTTCCCGGATGTAATAGGTTGTATCTTCGTTGAGTGGAGCATGTGTCCACAGGTTTCCGGTATGTACAAGATCAATACAGCCATTATCGCTATACCAGTTGATTTCACTGCCTGCTCCTGGAATTTCAAGTTCAAATGCTGAATCCATGCATACGGTTTGATCCTCTGTCACCGGTGCTTCGGACAGATTCACTTCAATGTCAATGCTTGTCGTGTCACTGCCCCAGTCATTTGATACATCAAGAACAACAGTGTAATTGCCTGATGTGGTAAATACATGATTTGGATTTGTGCTTGTGCTTGAATGCCCATCACCAAAATTCCAAAGCCAGCTTGTCGGAAAATTGTAGCTTTCGTCTGTAAATTGAATGTTGCCGTTGCATGTGCTTGTATTGGAAGCGGAAAAATGAGCAACAGGAGGGGCGTTTTCTTCCATGCACTCCCAGTCTATCTGAAAACCGCTTAGGGTCAATCCCACATCTGAATGAAACTGAATGGTAATGCTGCCTCCGCTGGAAACAATGATTCCCGGATGACCGGTAGTGTTGCAATAATAGGTATCGTTTATCAATGGGGCAGAGGTGTTATCCCCATCGTAAAAGGCAATGTAATCATAATCACATGTACTGCCTGAGCCGGCTTCAATATCAAAGGCGTTAATGTTTAGAAT
>JBNGDT010000045.1:8752-14298 GCA_049975305.1 Bacteroidales bacterium
GACCTGGTTGGCATTCGTTGGCTGAATGGTAAAGGTGGCATCTGAGTTATTGTAGTAATTATTGTCAGGGCCGCCTGCATCATATAGGGTGCCAAAACATTCGTTTGTAGAACCACTTCCGTTTTCGGGCATAAAAATCATGCAGGGATATGACGGGTCAATGGAAACGTAGCCTGTTTTTACTTCAGTATCTTCACCGCATGTACCGCCATTAGCATATAAGCTAACATCAAAAGTGCCTTCTGTGGTGTACGTGTGGGATGGATTGATATCGGTGCTGGTATTGCCATCGCCGAAATCCCATTCAAATGAAGTCCCGTTGATGCTGTAATTTTGAAATTGTACGGTGAAAGGGGACTGGCAGTTTTCTGTATAGTTGGCTTCAAACGCTGCTTCAACAGTTGGTACATACGGGTTGCCAACACCAATGGCATAAAAAGCATTGGTTACTTCGCCTACTGTATCGCTGCATTCGCCATGGTAATCAATGGCAGATAAAATACCGTAAAACCGGGCATCAATGTATTCAGATGTACTGGTGAGATAAACCGTTTGCATACGAAACGCAATGTCTGCTGCTGCTTCCATTCCTATCGGACTGATGTTGTACGAATCACCGTTATCATTGGTGCCTGAATCTCCTTCGCATAACATATAATACCAATAGCACAAAGGTGACATGTTGGTATGTACACCACCATTATCAGATGCATCGGTTACCCAGTAATTTCCCTGGTAGGTATCTGGTTTATTGTAAGCGTTTGGATCTGCCAGGGAGCGGAACGTAACTCCGATGTCTTCACCAATTGTCCAGTCTGAATAAGCTGGTACAGCGTAAAATTCAACGGTAGCACCAAAAATATCACTAAAAGCTTCGTTCAGTGCTCCGGATTCATCCTGGTAAACAAGGTTGCATGTATAAGAAGTGAGTCCATGGGTGATTTCATGTGCGGAAATATCAATGGTGGTAAGTGGGGTAATACCTGATGCGGTATCACCATCACCATAAGTCATAGCTTCACCATTCCAGAACGCGTTGACATTATTGCCATAACCGTAATCTATCAGGCTGAAATGCACATAGGAATTCAATGCATGGCCATAGTTATCAATTGAATTACGCCCGTGAACATTGTAAAAGTAATCGTAGGTTTGTTCGGTAGCAAAATGAGCATCGGTAGCATACTGGTCAAGTTGTTCATTGGCGTTGTCCCAGTAATTATCATCATCGGTAAAATCCACAGCATAACCGTAATCAGCTGTATTTTGACAGTTATAGGTGGCAATGCCATCGCCGCGACCTGTTTCGCGAAGACGGTAATATCCGCTGTAACTATCGGTTATGATGGTTCTGGTGCCCGAATATCCTGTTACAGCAGTTCCTTCTACATCTGTTGTATGTATGCGTGTTTGAGTGTGCAATATGGTACCGTTTTCAGCATCTACATACACATATTGGCGCTTGTAGGGTTTCAGGGCAAACAGGTCAATTTTATAGGCAGCCCTGAACTGGTTGCTGTAAAGGTTCCCGTTTTGTGGAACATAAACTTTTTCAGGAACAGGTTTATTGTAGGTTTTACGATAAGGATTATTAATGCCCGTTTCAAAAATGTACACTTCTGCATCCATGTATTCCATGGCGCTTTCCAGAACTTTATCTGCTGTCAGGACAAAAGAACCGGTTATTTCCGGATTGGATGCAATGTTCCCGTTCATTGATATACATTTTCCGTTTCTGCTATGGATGATGTATGCAGAGTATTCAATTGGAATATCATTGATGGTTTGAACATAGCGATTATGCTCTATACCGAGTTTGTCGCGAGAGCTGTTTGTTTTTTTTAACCCTGCATTATCCGGTTTTACAAATTGCCGGCAATAATCTACTGCTTTGGTTTTTGCAATGTGGGAACCTTCTCTGAACCGAATGTAATTTGGCACATCAGAAAAATTTTTGATGCGCACCATGTCGGCTCCATTGGCAATGGCATTGGCGCGTTTCCCCGTAAGCACAACAGGATTCTGTTCCTGTGAAAACATAACAAGGCTTACCGATAAAAACAGCAGGATTGGCAAACAACGTCGTATCATATTAAAAAACATAGTTTATGTAACGTATAAACGATAATTGATGTAAAATGGTTGCACAAGGTAACCATTTTACTTATGCTAAAGTTTGATAAAAATAACATGGACTTTCACTTATACGATAATGATTACAGTATCAGTATCATCGCAAGCAAAAAGGCAATGATATTACTCAAATTTCTTTATATTTACCTGACACCGTCCTATCACTTCTTTTGGAGTCACACTGAGAACCGGCATGGGTGCATTGTTGATCATTTGCCTGGCATAAGAGCCCAAAAACAGATTTGTTAACGCCCTGTTTTGTTCTGTCATGATGGCAATAAGGTCAGCCTCCACTGTTTTAGCGTAATCAATGGTTACGGTGGTAATGTTGTTGCCTACAATCAGGCTGTTTTCGTGTTTAATATCATGTTCATTGAAGTATTTTGATACCTGGTTGGCGTACATTTTCAATGTATTGTGTATGTACTCTGTTGTTGATGACGTAACTTTTAAAACATGTACGGTTGAATCAAATTTTTTGGCGATGCTGACTACCAATGGTACTTTTTCACGGGTTTCGTTGGTAATGTCAATAGGCATGACAATGGTTTTCGGAGGCTTGAGGTTTTTGCATGACCTGATAGAAAATACCGGCCGGTTGGTACTTTCAATAATACGGTATGTATTGCTGCCTACAAAGTATTCACTCCATCCTGATTCTCCTTGTGTTGATGCAATGATTGCAGAATCTTCATGAGCTTCCGTTTGTTCTGCTATCTCATCATAAATGCGCCCGGTTTTTACGATGTAATCGAACGTGGCTTTTTTGTGCAATTTGTTTTTATAATCTTTAATGATATCCTCCATTTGTTCTGCAGCAATTTCTTTTTTTTGCTTTAAAACGTTACCATATGGTTTTGTCTTTCTTGGTATAACATGAACCAGTTGAATATCAGACTTGTATTGGTTGGCAAAAATAATGGCATATTCCAATGCACAAATTGAATAATCAGAAAAATCTAAAGGAACAATAATTTTCTTCATAAAAATATTTTTTTCAGCTAATAATTTTAAATTGATATAAAGATAGAATTTTTTTTTGTATTTTTCTACAATAAATATGCTAAAAAAATCTAAATACGTGACCATCGGTTTGATGTCAGGCACCTCGCTTGATGGTCTGGACGTGGTGTTGTGTGATTTTTGGCTGAATAATAAAACCTGGGCTTATTCAATAGAATCCGCTACAACATCCGGGTATGATGTGGCTATGCACGATGGTTTATCCCAGGCACGTTTTATGCCTTCGGATGCCTTAACCCGTTTGGATAAAACCTATGGAAAATGGATAGCCGGCGCAATAAATGATTTTCTTATTCAACACCGTATAAAACATAATGATGTTGATTTAATTGCTTCACATGGTCACACGGTCTTTCATCAGCCGGAAAAAGGGATTACACTTCAGATTGGTGATGGTGATGCCATAGCTGAATATACCGGTATCCCGGTTGTGTATGATTTCAGAACTCAGGATATAGCATTGGGTGGACAGGGAGCTCCATTAGTGCCTGTAGGTGATGTGATGTTATTCGGGAATTATGATCAATGCCTGAACCTGGGTGGCTTTTCGAATATAACGGATATCCTCAACGGTGTAAAAGCCTGGGATATTTGTCCGGTCAATACAATATTGAATGACCTGTCTGGGAAATGGGGAAAAACATATGATAAAAACGGTGAAATCGGGCGTCAGGGCAAAGTGTTAACATCTTGCCTGAAAAAGCTGGAAAATCTGGAATTTTACCATCAACCACCACCAAAATCCATGGGGCGTGAATGGATAGATAGCCATGTAAAACCCATCATTGATAAAGCACTTATGAAATATGCCACAGAAGATGTAATGCGTACATGGTATGAGCATGTATCATGCAGAATAGCAGAAGTACTTTCAGGTGATGTACTAGTAACGGGCGGTGGGGCACATAATGCATTTCTGATTGAATTGATTAAGCAAAAAAGCACGGCTGTTATTCATATACCGGAAACCAAAGTGGTGGATTTTAAAGAAGCCTTGATATTCGCTTTTCTCGGGGTGTTGCGTGTGCGAAATGAAAATAATATTCTATCGGCAGTAACAGGTGCTGAAAACGATCACAGCAGTGGGAAGATAGGCATGCCTGTTGTGTAAGATCACATTCAGTGTTGTTGATAACGGGAAGCCTTTCGGATAAAGTTTTAGAAAATATTATTTTGGTTTAGTTGAGCAAATAAAATCAATTTTGAGTTGATTAAGTCATTAATTTTTGTTATTTTAATCTTTGAGTCCAGTCTAAAAACCCCTCTTTTTTTTAAGCTCGTATAAATGCGATATTTGAAAAACGATTTGACTTTTTATTTTTACGAGCCGGAAATAGAGTTAATTTCATGAAAAACAAAATTTGAACGATAAAACTGTTGAAATTTGTTAAACTATTTCCGAATTTTTCATTATTGGACATAATTAGCCTGTAAATTCGTCCAAAATTAATACTTATCCCCATAGCAAAAGCAAAGAGACTTGTTTTGAAAATCCCTCTTACTTTTAATTTGCCTGCTTTGGTTTTGCCTTTGAATTCTTTTATGGTTGCTTCTACATTTGGTCTTATTTTTCGCTGTTCTTCCGGTATTTAAATATATTGTTATTGCGTTTGTTTTTTAAGTAATATGAGTGTGAAAAATAGTATATTCCTTTGGTTTTTAGTATATTACATTCATTTTTAAACGGAGATTCAGAACATTATATCTGTATCAAAAACAGCCTTGTTACGTTTCTTTGTTGGGGTTGATTTTACTGCTTGCAAGGGACATTTTACTGTGTAGTATTCTTGCTCTTTTTCAGGTGTTTGCGTTATCGATAATTTTATTTTGCTTTCTCGTCCTCTCACGGCTGTGGTTACAAGTGTTATATTATGTTCTTCCATTTTTTTGTCCACTTCTTCACTACCGTAACCGCCATCTGTATGTAATTCGTTTAAATCCGGGGTCTTTTCAATTATTTTGTCGGCTCGTTCTTCGAGTATTTTGCTGTCATCTATATTATTCTTATTTACAGCTATATCGTTTAATAATTGAATGTTGTTTTCCGGATTTGCTGTTTCGGTTGCGTTTATTGTAAATCCTTTGCTCTCTTGGTCTCGTTTTTTACGGTAGGTGGCATCTTCGTCATCTGGCGACTGTAACATGCTGCTGTTTAATTCATTATTGGGGTTTACTTTTGTTTCGCCTTCAATAATTGTAAAATGTTCATTATAAACTCTCTGAAAAATTCTAAATTCGTCAGTATCAGAATATTTAATTTTAACATGCTGATATACTGCATTATATATCTCTCCAAGTTTTTTTAATTCGTGTGTTAAGTCTGATGATTTAAGTGAGTAAACATATTTTTGACTTCCCTGTTTGCTATAAGGTTTTATATGTTCTAACAA
>JBNGDT010000046.1:0-8131 GCA_049975305.1 Bacteroidales bacterium
TTTTAACGGTACCACTGGTCATGGAAAAAGTGTATAAAAACAAAATCAAACCTGTGCTTAAAAAGCCCACTGTTCAGTTTATGAGCAAAATACCGTGTTTTAAAGGCTTGTTATACAGCAAAATCAGAAAATCACTTGAAGAGTCATTTGGTGACAACTTTAAAGAAGTCGTCATTGGTGGTGCTAAATTAAACCGGGAAGTGGAAATCTTCCTCCGCAAAATAAAATTTCGTTTTTCAATTGGATATGGCATGACAGAATGCGGCCCCCTTATATCTTATGATGGATGGAAAACCACAAAAATTCATTCTGCCGGAAAACCCATTGACACACTTGATGTGAAAATTGATTCAGATAATCCGGCCGGAAAAGTCGGTGAAATATTGATAAAAGGGGAAAATGTCATGGAAGGGTATTATAAAGACAAAGAAGAAACCGAAAGAACGTTTACAGAAGATGGCTGGATGCGCAGCGGAGACCTGGGCTTAATTGATGCTGACAATTATCTGTTTATCAAAGGCAGAAACAAAAGCATGATACTGGGGGCTTCCGGGAAAAACATTTATCCAGAAGAAATAGAATCCAAACTCAGTAACAAAGAGCTGATAGGCGAATGCCTGGTTGTTGGCAGGAACAATAAAATTGTTGCCATGGTATATCCCGACCATGAAAAACGCATAAGAAAAGGAATACATAAAATAAAAATTCCTGCTATTATGGAAGATTACAAACAAGAGATCAATGAAGCCTTGCCTGCCTACATGCATATCAGTAAAATCCAGATCAGGGAAGAGGAATTTGAAAAAACCCCGAAAAAAAGCATCAAGCGGTATTTATATGAATAACGCTTCCATAGTGGCTATAAGAAAACGTCAATAACTGCGTTACGCTTGCATTGGTAGCCAGTCATCCCGATTTCCATCGGGACTCTTACCTACCAATACTTCGCAAGCCTTGTTCTTGACGTTTTTTATTACGCCACTAAAAACTGGTGTTTTATAGGATGCACTACATAGTGCTTCAACAGGTTCCTATTCGCTATCGCTGTCAGATTTTTTTTGTTTCAGCCATTCGGGATATCCTTTTTTCCAGCCTACAACAAACAAACCAATGGCAAACAGCCCAACGTTAAAAATGCCGATTGAAAATACCCCGATGGAGAATATGCCTATGGAAAATATGCCCGCTGAAAAAATGCCGGCAGAAAATACGCCACAGGAAAAATTCCCTGCTGAGAAATAATTTCCACTATATTCACCGGCTCCAAGCACTCCGGTTCCGGTAAAATGTAACACAATCCCAAGTGCAACCAGCACCAGGGCAACCAAAAGTATCCAATATTTTTTCATGATTTATTGATTTTATTTACAGGTGTTTAGATACAAATAATATGCCATATCACACGTAACACAACATCAGCCCTGTATGGACGTCAAAAACGACATTATCAGTTCCCGTTTTTTTCCGGTAGCATCGAGTGCCATATTTTTGAGCCTGCTGCGTATTTTTTCCCGGCCTTCTGCATTTTTGTTGAATATAAATTGCTCAACGTTGGTAAGCGCTTCCATTTGTATTTGCATATCATCACTATCAGCCCACAACAAGAAATCTTCTACATGGGGTGAAAAATCCAGGGATGACTGCCAGCAAACGCTCAACATCATATCAAGACCCGATGTCCATGTACGCTCTTTAAGTTCATTCATAAACACAGCCGGCGCATTTTTATCCTTAATGTCCTTTAAAAACGTCTGAATTTTGTTACGCAACTCGTCATCTTCGTATCGCTGATAAAGATCAAAAATTGCAGGCATCAGGGCCACTGAACCTATTTCCTGCATCTCATCAATGCATTTATAAATCCGTTGCCTGTCATCAGATTGCAGGGTAACCAAACACGCTTTTTGCCTGTCTGTCAGTTTTGTTGCCATACTTCAATTTTTTACAAAAATAATCAGTTTGAAAGAAAAATACCCAATGTTTGTTTGATTTTTTACTTGATAATATTATTGTGGGCGCCCCGCTTTTTCATCCTGGCTGAGCTTTGCGAAAGTTCGGAACTTTCGTAAAGTTAAAAAAGCCAGTTCGAAAAAGCGTCGGCCTTCGGTTTCAAGCAGCCTCAGCAATGCACGGAAAAAACAGGTTGCAGCAGGAGCTCCGCTGGTCGCTCTGCTGCTGCCACTTTTTTCCTGTGCATTCCTTTCAGCTGGCTTTCCGCCTACGTCCTGGCGCAATTTAAAATATCTCTTCCTACGGAATTTGTTACTGCATCTATGCCTTATACCATTTACAGCCCGGATACATTCAGAAAATCACCTGTTTAGGATTGACTGGATGTAGTTTTTTTCATTATGCCAATAAAAACCCCCATCTTATAAAAATTAAATAAATGTAAATTTATGTACCCTTTTGTCAGAAGATATCTAAGGCATGGTTTAACTAATAAAAAACAAACAAAGATAAGTTGTCTGATTTTAAAAAACTTATAGTAAAGTCGCAGAAGCGTAACATCATGAATTAAATCACTATCGTAGTTTGAGTACGTGAGCAAATAAGGTAAGTTGTTAATGGCTTTTTCTGTGTTTCTCAAAAACGCCACATTGCTTTCAATATCACCATTTAGTATTGGATTGTCAATGGGGATAATTTCAATGCCATGCTTTTTTAACACATAACCAAACAATGTATCTTCATGTCCGTATTCATCTAATCTTTCGTCAAACTTTATTACTTCAAAAATTTTTTTACTGATGACAAAATTATTCGTCATGAATGATACATTGGGATGTTGTGCCCGGATATCAACCGGTTTAGATTCTCTTTTGATTCCATATTTCCACCGAAGCATCTTATCTCTCGAAGGCGGTTTTTTTTCATATTCTCTGCCTCCACAAATGACAGTGTTAGGGTATGATTTCACAGCCCGGATATAATTGGATAAAAAATCATCATTGAAGATTAGAGAGTCGCAATCAAGAAAAAGCAAATAATCATAGCTTGCATATTGTAAAAAAAGATTTCTAATGGCAGCGCGTCCGATGTTTTTGTCTAACTGTATATACCTCACATCTTTACATAATGCTTTATTGTGTTTTCTGAAAGCATCATTTGAAGCATCATCAATACAAATAATCTCGGTTTTCACTTCCAGGCGCAGAGCCTGTAAACACAATTGTTGTAATAGATCATCAATGCGAAAATTATAAATCGGAACACATATTGAAAGCATAAATTACCAAGCTAATAAATTTCTCAAAGTTAAAATAATCATTTGCATATAAACCATCGGAAGCGTATATTTGTTATCAAATCTTTAGTTAGCTTACAGCAAACACAAGGAATATAATGGAAACAATACTATCAGAAGATAAAACAAAACAAATAATACAGTCGATTAAGGCGGCTAAAAACATAAGCATCATCATGCACAACAATCCGGATGGTGATGCAATGGGTTCGTCCCAGGGATTTTATTTATTGTTAAAAAACATGGGCAAAAAGGTAACGGTAATATCACCAAATAACTATCCGGAGTTCCTTGCATGGATGAAAGACCATGAACGCATCATCATTGGAAATAAACACAAGGAAACCTGTTTACATCAATTGAAGGAAACAAATTTCCTGATTATGATGGATTTCAATGTGTTGAGTCGCATCGACTGGCTGGAACCTTTTGTTAGAAAAATGAGTTGCCCCAGCCTGTTAATTGACCATCATCCCAACCCATGCAATGACGCCACATTTACCATTTCAGATACAAGTGTAAGCAGTACCTCAGAACTCACTTATGAGTGCATTGAAAAATTCGGATGGGTTGATAAAATTGACAGAGATACTGGTGAATGCCTCTATGCAGGGATAATGACTGACACAGGTTGTTTTAGTTTTAATTCATCTTTACCCAGGACATTTGAAATTGTCGCATCGCTGCTGAATATCGGCATCAGAAAAGACATGGTGTATGCCAATGTTTACAACAATTATTCATACGATCGCATGAAATTGCTTGGATTGGCTTTAAAAGACAAATTATATCATCTTCCTGAATATCACACTGCATACATTGTGCTGACACAGGAAGAACAACGGCAATATCACTTTCAACCCGGAGATACTGAAAGTTTTGTGAATTATCCTCTTTGCATTAAAGGTACTATGTTTTCATGCTTGTTTTTAGAAAAAGAAAATCACACAAAATTATCATTCCGGTCTATTGGCGATTTTCCAGCCAATGAATTTGCTGCCAAATATTTCAACGGTGGTGGGCATTTAAACGCTGCCGGTGGAGAAACTATGCTGGGCATACAAGAAAGCGTTGATTTGTTCGTTGATAAACTAACTGAATATGCCGATAAACTAAAATAGAAGTAGCTATCCAGCCGCATAAATTTTTACCGATGAGACGCAAAGACGCTGAACCGTATGTCCTGCCTGCGGCGGGCAGACGCCGGGCAAGCTCCGTTTGTCGCCGGGCCGGGTAAGGTTGCAGAGAAATGGGGAAAAAATTAACACCTCAATATCCACAGGTAGTACATAAAATGAACAATTGAACAATAGAATAACGAACTGTTGAATAACGAATAACAAAGTAAAATGAAGGAATCGATCACATAAACAGTTAACAGCTCAATTCATAAATTTTATAACTTTGCAGTGAACAAGTATTTAGTTACAAATAGATTATGAAAAATACACTTATCATACTTATACCGGTTTCGTTGCTGTTGTCATCTTTTTCCTGCCAGCGCAACAATCAGCCTGAACAAAAAAACATGTCTGAATTAAAGGAAGAATACAAGCAACCGCTGATGGACTGGAACAAAAGAAAAATCAAAGACCAGGACATGCAAATCAAAGGCTATGCAGAACGCCGCAACTGGAACATGACCCGCACCGGTACCGGATTGTATTATGAAATATACAAACATGGCAAAGGCCCCGCCGCAGACAGCGGGCAATTTGCCATCATCAACTATAAACTTCATCTGCTGGATGGCACTTATTGTTACTCCTCTGACAGCACCGGACCTAAAAAACTTAACCTTGGCCGGGTTGAGCTAGAAAACGGACTTGAAGAGGCCATTTTTATGATGCATCAAGGGGATAAAGCCAGAATAATCATCCCCCCGCATCTTGCTTATGGACTGCCGGGAGATGGTAATAAAATCCCTCCCGATGCCATTCTTGTTTACCATGTCGAACTGATAGATTTACAATAATAATTATGAAACAATTGTTCGTTTATTTTCTTACCACAAGCTTGTTTTTGACAGCATGCAACAACAAGCAAGACAAAGGGTTCAATGAAACAGACAATGGACTGGAATATAAATTTCATCAACAGCATCCTAACAACCAAAAACCCAAAAAAGGCGATGTGGTGGTCCTCAATATGATGTATGAAACCGCTGATGGAAATGTCCTTTTCAATTCTGCCGAAATGGACAGAACTTACCTTCAGACCATTCGCTCTGCAGCCCATACCGGCGGTTCATTTGAAGAAGCTCTGGCTATGATGCATCTCCATGATAGTGCCACATTTCGCATCAATGCGCATGATTTTTTAAAATTCAGCATGAAACAGGAAAACCTGCCTGAAAACATTGATACCGACGATAAAATCATTATTCACATAAAGCTAAAAGACATACTTCAAAAGGATGAATACGGAAATCAAATCACAAAAAATCTACATACATCCGAAGCAAAAGAAATGGAACTCCTTAACCATTACCTGAAAATAACGAACACCACGGTTGAGCCTGATTCCAGCGGAATGTACATTGTTCACATTGAAGAAGGTTCCGGTGAAAAACCTGCTCCCGGAGACATTGTTACCATTCATTATACAGCAACATACATCAGCGGGGAACCCTTTGAAACTTCACTGGGGAAAAAACCACTTCGCTTTCCCGTTGGCGAAGGCAAAGTAATAAAAGGCCTGGAAATAGGAGTGCAACAACTGAAAGAAGGCGGCAAAGCCCGTCTGATTATCCCATCCAAATTGGCATACGGAATGCAGGGAAAAGATAACATAATGCCGTATTCTACGTTGATATTTGAAATCGAACTTATCAATGTGGACTAAAACAACAACCATAGCAAGCCTTGTTTTACTGGGATGGCTTACCATCACGACATCCTGCAAACCGGACAAACGCTACAATGCAAATACCGCTACGGCAACCGATTCCTGTATCATTGAAACCGGAACCAAAGACACTGCGCGACAACAATACGGCCCGGATCCAGCCCCTTTTTATAAAACATTAAAAAACGGCATACGTCAGCACGTGTATGCGTACCATCCAGACAATCCTTATCCCAACATCGGGGATGTACTGCATCTGAACATGGATTATTACATCAATGACAGCCTTTTGTTTTCTTCAGCAGAAGTACCCGGTCAGTTTAAAATGATGCTTAACAGGCCCAAATATCCGGGCAGCATCAACTACGGATTGCTGCAAATGCATGAAAAAGACAGCGCTGAATTTATCGAGGAAGCCACCGGGTTTTTTAAATACACAAAAGAACTTATCAACATACCGGATTTTGTGTCACCTGGAGATTCCATCCGTTTTTTTGTCAGAATTGTGGATATAATACCGCAATCTGAATTTCAGACAATACAAGCTAAAAAAATGGAGGAAGCACGCCGGAAAGAAAACAGCAACATCAAAAAATACATGCTTGAACATGACACAAAGGCAACAAACATTGGTGATCGCATATACAGGGAAATACACTCGCAAGGCAAAGGGCCCGAAATCGATAAAAATTCACGTGTTACCATTAATTACATTGGCCTGTTCCTGAACGACACCCCTTTTTCCGATACCAAAAAGGAAGGCAAGCCTTTCACTTTTGACATGGGTAAATCCATGGTTATTCCCGGCCTTGAAAAAGGATTGAGCGGCGTTAAAGAAAACAGCAAACTCACACTGATCATTCCGTTTGAACAAGCTTACGGTCCCTACCAGGAAGGGCCGATACCCCCCTACTCCACGTTGGTGTTCAACATTGAAGTGCTGAAGGTGGACAACAAAAACTCCTAAGTTTTACGTTTGAACCTCAAATGATTTCCTGCTTCGTTAAGCAGTGTAAAATGTCACCACGTTGTTGAGGCTTTTTTTATCTTTCCAATTTTATACCAAGTTGCGTTCAATCCCGTCTATCTCCGGGCAAGCTTACAATATTAAATATATTTATTTTAGTTTTGACATTCTCGGACTATCTGTATTTCAGGATAATGCCGATTGATGTTCAACATAATTTAGATAATTTTGGCTGCACTCGGCATAGCTCAAGCAAGCTTGGCTCTGCCCTCATTGGCACAAAATTTTAGAAACGGTAGTGAACTAAAATTATACGGTTGAACACTTATCGGTATTAAATTTTTGGTTTAAAGATAAATTCATATATTTGTAACTATCAAAAGTACTACATTAGTAGTATTGCCTATAGTCTAAATAAAGTTTTCAAACTTGCTTTTGATGAAAGAAACTTGTGAAACATGACATTTTAACAAATTAATGAACTAAAAAATTAAAATCATGAAAACAATATTCAACAAATTTTACGTGTATTGTATTGTTTTAATCACCTTATTTTTGGGAGTAAATAATCATATTAATGCTCAATGCGATTATGATAATACATTGGAAGCAACATGGACAGCGCCCGGTTCAATCGGAGATTCGGTTTATACTGATTGTATTTATGCGGGTAAGTTTATTAGAGTAACAGGTATGGTATCGGGTGAATTATATCAAATATCTACTTGTGGAAATACCAATTTTGATTCCCAAATAACAATTTATCCTGCAGGTGGTGGTTCACCGGTTGATTATAATGACGATGCTTGTGGGGTACAGTCTGAAATAATATTTATCCCTCCATCAAATGGAGATTATGATATTTTAATTGATGAGTATTATTGTGGGCCGGCAAATACTACATGCATGTATTTATTAGTAAAAAAAATACCTTGCCCTGCGATAGAATATGATAACATGTATGTAAGTACTAATGCTGTATGCCCGGGTGACAATGTAAATTTTTATGTATCTTTATCCGGCAGTATTGTAAATTCTTATGTATGGGATTTCGATGACGGGAATACTTC
>JBNGDT010000046.1:8231-14292 GCA_049975305.1 Bacteroidales bacterium
AATACTTCGAGTCAGCAATACACATCTCATAGTTATACATCGGCCGGAACTTATGATGTGTCTTTGAAATTAACCAATGGATGTGGAAACGATACGGTATTATACAATACTATTTATGTTGGGAACAATGTACAACCCGACCCTGATGATTACATGTATGACGTTATCCCTTATGAAGCATGTCCGGGCGATAGTGTAATATTCATTGCTTTTCCATCAGGAGGTTCTTATTCATGGGATTTTGGGGATGGAAATACAACTACAACAACTACAGAATACGAGGCAAACGGTTATATTTATGATATTGTTAAACACGCATATTCCAGCACAGGAAATTACACAGTTACGTTTACCTTGACAAATGGATGTGGTAATAGTTTTACAGATTATTTTAATGTTGATATTGATGATAATGTCCCTGTTGATGGTTGGTTTTGGTGGTATCCCGACAATCCTGCTGTTAATGAAAACATTGAATTTTCAGCACTTGGCGGTTCATCTTATCAATGGGATTTTGGTGATGGCTCAGCTATTATTACATCTACGTCATCTCTAACACCGGTTAATCATATTTACTCCTCACCAGGGAATTATACTGTAAATGTAACGATAACTAATTCATGTGGAAACTCAGAAACTTATACTGAAAACATAAGTATTGCCCCTGTAGGTATTCAACAAAATAATGTAGCAGACAATGATTTTTTGAATATTTATCCCAATCCTAACAATGGTTCATTTACCATGGAAATAGAAAATAATGATAAAGAAAAATTGATGTTACAAATTATGAATATTACAGGACAAATCATTTACACTAAGGAACTTGGTAACAAATCAAACATATTACACAAAATTGATTTATCACATTATTCAAAAGGTATTTTTTTAGTGAAGGTCCATCATGAAAATAAATATGAAATTAAAAAAGTAATAATATACTGACAATTTGATTTATAACTCGCCCATGGCTTTTTCCGGCGGGTTTATTTTCAAGCGTAGATTGGCATTTGTTACAGACGACGGCACCGGACAATCAATATATAAACATTCAAGGTTTCTGATCTGGTCCAGTTTATCAGGTATTGACATGATAACACAATCACGCAAATCCAATTCTACCAGGCTGTTGATCTCAAACAGGCTTTCAGGTAAGCCATCAAGGTAATTTTTACCTACCTGGAGGTATTTCAGGTTTTTTCATGCGATAAACCAGGCCGGAAACAAATGCCAACCTGCAAATTTGAATATGGCAGCTCATTCACAGGCAACGTGTAATTGGCATACACTGCCCACTGCCCACTGAAGTCAACTTCCATCCCAACGACAGCTTCCAGTTGATTATCATATTCTGTGTTCCAATCGTAGGTATAATAATGAAACCTTAATTCTTTTTATACACTGCTTACCAACAAAGCATACCTGAATTCTGCCCGCAAAGTGAAGTAATTTAAAAACGTAAATTCAGGCTTCAGGGCAACATCCACATACCGCTACCGGCATTTATAAACCACGTTGTCTGTGTTTGCCCCTCTCACACTGTACTGCAAGGCACCGTATATCCCCAAATTATTGTTGAGATGATATCGCATGTGGCCACCGGCATACATTAAACTTGCTCCATTAGAAAGGCTGTCTTCATGAAAAAGGTTTGTGATGCCAACACCCGTTTGTACACCATAATCAATACGTTTGGGCGGCCTGTTTGTATTCTGCCATTATACCATAGAACGACAACTTATCAAAACAATTGCCAATGCTATTTTTTTGTGCATAACAGCACAAATATACAAAAGATTGTGGATTTTTCAAACATTTAAGGGTATATATAAAAAACATAACAGCAGTAAGCTAACCCGGGCGGTTATTAGAAAGTAGTAGATAGGTATTCGGGGATAGTTTCAGAGCAGAAAACTCAAACCGTAGGTAGGACCCGGACTGGCAAACCACTGTTTTGTTTTTATGTTGTATGGCCTATACAAATAAGCAACTTTTTTGAGAACTTTATAAGACTATTGTGGTATTTATTAAAAATTTAAACGATTTCCAGATATTCTTATTTACTTCACCTAACTAATATTCTTCAGGACAACAAAAACAATAAACAAACCTTCTTTTCAACTCAGCAAAATAAAAGAACATTCCTGTAACCAACATGTTTGTTTGTATACCATCGATATCATTTACCATTTCAATTTCCGATGCGCTTTTTCTTTTTTATATTGGCATAAGTTTGAATTAACAAACATCTACAAATATATTAATAATTTTTACACAAAAAATATTTTCTATAATTTTAGTGGTGTTTTTAACTAAATAATTGTTTATTTTGAGAAAAGTTTTTTACTTTTACAGAATGATGATCAAAAAACTACCAGCAACAGCACCTGGGATGATTACTGCCGATGAGTTTTCAGTTTATCCGAACCCGGCCAACGACAAACTGTACGTGGATTTTGATTTAAACGAAACCGGTTTCATTAAAGTTTAACATGCTGGGCATGCAGGTGAAAAACACAACACAGGAAACATGGAAAAATGCTCAGGCAGCCATAGATATAAGCCGTTTTTCACCGGGGATATATACTTTAAACATTGAAACAAACTCAAAATCTTACGTTTATAAAATTATTAAACAATAAACCTAATGTTTTTGGTATCCCCTTGTAATTTTCATAACTTATAGTTTTTCAAGTTATCACAAAATCACCTATTTTTTTACCTTAGCACCAACAAAAACACAGCGTAATGAAATATAGTTTTCTCAATGATTACAGCGAAGGTTGCCATCCCGCTATCATAGAAGCCATAAAAAAATCCAATCACGGGCAATGTGATGGATACGGTGAAGATGTGTATTGTGAAAAAGCAATGGATATCCTGAAAAACCTTATTGGCAAACCATCGGCTGATGTGCATTTCCTGACCAGCGGTACGCAAACCAACATGGTGATGATATCGGCTGCACTCAGGCCGCATGAATCAGTCATCGCCACCGACATGGCACATATTGCTACCCATGAAGCCGGTGCCGTGGAATCCACAGGACACAAAATTAATACCGTTCACACAAAAGATGGGAAATTATATCCCGAAGACATTGAAAATGTGGTGGCTGAACATTTTTTTGAACACATGGTACACCCAAAAATGGTGTTCATTTCCAACACCACAGAAGCAGGAACGGTTTACACTAAAAAGGAACTGCATGCACTGCGTGAAACCTGCGATAAATACAATTTGCTGTTGTACATTGACGGTGCCCGACTTGGCATGGCAATGACATCCCCTGTCAATGACATATCCTTACATGAACTGGCTTCCCTGTCAGATGCTTTTTATGTTGGCGGCACCAAAAACGGATTCATGATGGGAGAAGCACTGATCATTGTCAACGACAGCCTGAAACCATTTTTTAGATACAACCTTAAACAAAAAGGGGCATTGCTTGCCAAAGGCAGGTTCCTCGGGATTCAATTCATAAGTATGTTTGAAAATAACCTCTATTTCGACCTTGCCGAATATGCCAATCTGCTGGCAGTAAAATTAAGTAACGGCATTGCTGCGGCAGGATATAATTTTTGTTATGCCCCGGAATCCAATCAGATATTTCCTTTGCTCCCAAATACCCTGATCAAAAAACTGGAACAGCACTACGATTTTTTTGTATGGAAAAAAATAAATGATACGCATGCCTGTGTACGCCTTGTGGTCTCATGGGCCAACACCGAATCACAGATAAACTCGTTTATTGACGATCTTGTAACTAATAAGTCATAACGTTTTCTGTAAATATCGGTTAATAACCACATCCATTTCTTTCAGAGCATGTTCAGTAGCTTTGATGAGCGGCTCACCTGACAATTTTTCGCCCACAGCGCCTTTCATCCAGAGTTGGGGAATCAGGCGACCCTGCGTAAGGGCGTTTGTCAATACATTAGAAAATTCCTTGTCTTTCATGTATGCTTCCATCTGAAATTCAATCAGATGACCCAGCGGGTAATTTGAAAGGTAAAGGGGCGCATCAATCATGTGCGAATAAATGGCAAGAATGGGTGAATCTGCTACACCAAAAACGTCGGCGTAATACTGATTCCAGACTTCCACAGCAATATCCTGTACGGCTACGGCAAGTTCTTCGGGTGTAGCTTCGGGGTGCGTGTACATCCATTTCCAGACCTCCATGTCAACAATGGAAACGCCCATGATTTCGTAGGCAGACCAAAAGTTATCAAGGATGGACAGGGCTTCAGCCTTGGGATTTTCGTTGTCCATCCCAAGTAGCTCCAGATCGCGGGCCTGGAACATGAAAGCCACAGCCTCGGTAAAAGCAGTGTTGGGTACGCCATGCATAAAATAGTTATCCACATCATGCAGGGTGATGGTTTGTTCCACATTGTGACCAAATTCGTGCACCGCTATGTTGTAGCCTTTGTATTTCATGCCGCTTTCGGGAATACGGGTACGCAGGTGAGACACATCATCGCGCATTTCGGCACCCCATGCATGACCGGCTCCGCGGGCAGGATCAACCACGATTTTTGAGGCAATGGATTCAGCTTTCGCATCCCCCCAGCCGAGTTGTTTCAGAAAACCGGGAAGCGCTTTGTTGAAAGCCTCTGGGTTAGGAAATCGCTTTTCAGTAATTTCATCCAGCTCGTCTTCTGAAACCCCGGTGCGGGCCTTAAAACCATCATACCAAATATCATAGGGACGCAAATCCCTGCCCAGACGCTCAGAAATAATCGCTGCCACATCCTTAACGGTTTCTGAGCTGATGAAGTCGCGAAACAACCGCTCAACTTCGGGCTGGGTAATTTCCATATTTTGTGAAAAAGCCCTGTCGATGTATGTTGGATATAAGGGTGTGTAGGGGTCCACGGCTTTCATGGCTTTGAAATTGCTGAGCAGATGCTCATAGCGGGTGTATGGCTCGCTTTTAAATTCCACCTCTTTGCCGTCTTTGTACAGTACATTATCATATGGATTCCATTCATATTCCCCTGAATTTATCACCTGCTGTGGAATTTCCTGGGAAATGATGCGCAACATCACCTGGTAAATCATTTCCTGGGCTGCCTGTGTTTTTTCACCATAATGGGATTTGAGCTCATCGCGGAGACCCCAATGGGAAATGAGTTTGAGGTCTTCGGGAAAAAGTTTTTCGCCTTTCTGATTGAGCAGATAGCCCATAAAAATGTTGTATTCGGAAATGTAGGTATCTGATTCAGTAGTGGATTTGGCAATGGCCTGAAGCAGCTCTGCCGGAATCCGGGAGTCAAAATTGTCACCAGCACGGGCAGCAGCCCATTCCTCGCGCGTCCAGTTTTCGCCGAGCTCCATTTTTTCCTCCAGGCTGTATGCCGGAAAGTTCAGGGCAACATAAAAGGCCAGTTTGTTGGCGTACATGTCTTCCTGCAGGTGAGAAGAAGCATCGTAGCTTCCAAATTTGTAATCCAGCTCATGAAGTTCGCCCATATCCAAGTGCAACGGTTCCTGCAGATCCACAGCAATGCGGTGGAAGTAGCCATTGAGGATTTCAAAATTGCGTTGCAGTTTTTGGAGGGCGGTACTCCGTTCTTCGGCATTGCTGATGAAAGATTCAGCCACAAAGGTTTTGAAAGTTTGTTCATCGCCATCGCTCTCACGCCAGAGTGAAGCCGCTTGCTTTACGCCTTTTTCAATGCGCATGGCATCCATACCGGGATAAGATTCTTTCAGCGAATCGGTAAGTTGAGTTACCAGCGTTTCACAAATAGGACTTTTTTCCATATTTTTTTCTCTTTTCGTCTGCTGATTGCATGACTTTGCAAAAACACCGGCGATTAACATAAGATAAAGTATGTGTTTCATAAATCTGTTTGGTTGGTTGTCAGCCTGCTAATTTCTGAAAAATAAACCATACTTCAAAATGTTGCAGTATCCTGTTGTTATGCCAAGATAAATAGATAGTTAAGTAGAGAATATCTTAATCAATGTATTAATTATAAAACAATTTTAATTGTCTTAAGGGCATCTCTAAAAACCTCTGTTAATATATTTTGTTGATTGTTAATAACTT
>JBNGDT010000047.1:0-2073 GCA_049975305.1 Bacteroidales bacterium
TGATTTTGGCAAATACTGCCGTGTCGGCGTGTACATCGTTCAGCATGTGAACTTTTAAGCCCCCTTTTTCTTGCCATATCCTTTTGGGTTACGGCCAACACCTTTCATTATGTCTGAAAATAGAGTTATGGTGGTTGAATCGAAGGCATAAAACTTCTCAAAACTGATCTTTTCTTTTCGGCTGACTGACAAAATTCTTTGTCATATCTTTGTTCATGTTGCAGTTTTTTTTAGCAAAACAAACTTACAACATTGGGGTGAAACTTTATGAAGGTAGCCACATTATTACTGAAATTTCAACCGGTCAGTAGTGATTATTTATTATATCGTTAATCTGATCTTTATTTGTCCCTGTTTAATATATAACAGCAACAATACCGGATTTAGGTTTAGATCCATTATTTAAATTAATCACATAAATATAACTTCCTGTAGGAACCATATTATTTTGCAAATTATTGCCGTCCCAAGGCTCATCCCCTGGTTGACCAACATAAACTACCTGGCCCCAACGGTTGAATACCTGAACATGATATTTATTAAACATATCAAGGTTTTCAATAATCCATTCATCATTATTATCATCTCCATTGGGAGTAAATGCATTTGGAATACGTAAACATTCTACAGGAACATCAACCAGTGGTATAGTTCCCAGTTCATATTGACATCCGTTGGCATCTTCTACAAGGATATCATACTGGCCTTCATACAATCCATCAAAATAAGGTAAGTTAGCAGAATAACCATCACGGAAATATATATAAGGTTCTGTTCCTCCGGTTACTTCCAATTCAATATATCCATTGTTATTGCCGATACAACTTGGATCCTCTGAGAAGTAATCAACCATAAGGGGTGCTGGTTCAATGATCGTAGCACTGGTATCTACAACACATCCATTGTTGTCAGTAACATTTAACTGATAATAACCGGCTGCCAGATTAACAAGGCTTTTGCTAGCCATACTGGATCCATTAAAACTCCATATATAATAATAAGGTGGTGTTCCACCATTTGCCCCTGCTGATAACTGGCCATTCTGAGCGCCATAACATAATATATCCTGTTTCATTAAATCAACGGTAAGCGGCGAATCAGGTTGATCAATGAACACAGTATCAGTTACTGTACAATTATGATCATCAATAACTTCAACAATGTATTGTCCAGCCGGCTGATTAACAAGTGTTTCTCCGGTTGTTAAACCAATCCACTGATAGGTATAGGGTTCTGTCCCGCCGGTGGCTATGGCTACAGCAGAACCATCTGAATTACCAAAACACTGAACAGCCTCAGTAATGAAATTAACCGTAATCTGCAATGGTTCTGTTACAAAATATGAATTTGAACCAGAACATCCCAAATTATCACTGACTGTAACGGAATAATTTCCAGCACTAATGCTGTCAATTGTTTCCGTTTCGTGTCCTGTGTTCCAGTAATAATCTAGTGGAGTTTCACCTCCCGGACATGATGCATTCAAAATTGCATTGGCTGCACCATAACACGCGATGGGTTCTGTTTCTGTAATATACACAGTCAGGTTCCCATACGCAGGAACATTCATAGTCAATTCTGCCGAACAACCTTCCGAGTCTTCCACAGTAACGGTATAATCACCAGATCCAAGATTGGTCAGCATTGCACTTCCTGAACCAAAGCCTTCCCAAGAATAGGAATAACCTCCATTACCTCCAGATACAGTTACGCCACATGCTCCCGGATTGATACCACACATAACAGGAGATACATTGCCATCCAGAGTAAGCAAATCAGGTTCATTTATGGTAATGGTCATATTATCGGTGCAGTTATGTGCATCGGTGACTTCTAAGGTGTATGTACCGACTGATAGACCTGTGAACAATCCACTAGTTTGAGATGCACCACCATCAAGTGTATAACTATATGGTGCGGTGCCATCAGTTGCTGTTACTTCAAGTTCTCCGTTGGCATTACCGTTACAGTCAACGTCAATATGACTTGCCATAACTTCGATGATAACCAGTGCATCTGGTTCATCAATCGTAATTGACATGTTATCGGTACAACCTTGGGCGTCGATTACTT
>JBNGDT010000047.1:2173-8362 GCA_049975305.1 Bacteroidales bacterium
TGAGCGAGCTGGCTGAATTTCCTGATACTCCACCTGCACCTGCCGGCCATGCGTAAGTATAAGGTGATGTTCCGTTAGCACCTTCAACGGTTGCAGAACCCGGGGTAGAACAGTTTTGATTGACTAAGGCTGTTGTACTTGCCGTTAGGGCTGTAGGTTCATCAATCGTAATTGACATGTTATCGGTACAACCTTGGGCGTCGATTACTTCTAAGGTGTAAGTGCCTCCACTGAGTCCGGTAAATAATCCACTTGATTGTGGGGTACCTCCGTCAAGGCTGTATTCGTATGTTATGGTTCCGCCTGTGGCTGTTACTTCGAGTATTCCGTTGGCATTGCCGTTGCAATCCACATCAACATGGCTTGCTATAACTTCGCTAATCACAAGTGAAGCTGGTTCGATGATGTCGATGGTCATGTTATCCGTACAACCGTTAGCATCGGTAACTACTAAGGTATAAGTGCCTGCGGTTAGTCCGGTAAATAATCCACTTGATTGTGCTGTACCTCCGTCCAATGTGTATTCGTAAGGAATGGTTCCGCCTGTGGTAGTAACTTCTAATTGTCCGTTAGCGTTGCCGTTACAGTCAACATCAACATGGCTGGCTGCAACTTCACTGATTTCGACTAAACCGGGTTCAGTGAGTGTAGTTGTTGTAATATCCTGACACCCATTGATATCAGTT
This sequence comes from Bacteroidales bacterium, assembly GCA_049975305.1. Lineage (GTDB taxonomy): Bacteria > Bacteroidota > Bacteroidia > Bacteroidales > ML635J-15 > JAQIBY01. The sequence continues at coordinate 2,860 of JBNGDT010000047.1, forward strand.
ATGGTAATGTCATAATTGCCGGCAGATAATCCGGTGATAGTGTAACTTGTGCCTGATGTGATTGTATTACCTGTTCCCCAATCAATTGTATAATCAGGTGTTCCATTGGTAATTGTTACATCGATTGCTCCAATGTTGTCGCCATGACATAATAAAGGGGTATTTACAACTGAAGCTGCTGCAATATCTCCAACATCAATTATGGTAACGGTTTCTATCACTTCACAGCCATTGTCATCAGTAACGGTAACATCGTAAGATCCTGCCATGAGCGAGCTGGCTGAATTTCCTGATACTCCACCTGCACCTGCCGGCCATGCGTATGTATATGGTGATGTTCCTCCTGCTCCCTCAACCGTTGCTTCACCGGGTGTTGAACAATTCTGGTCAACAAGGGTGGTGATACTTGAAGTCAGCACTGTGGGCTCGCTTACCGTGATGCTTACATCATCGGTACAACCGTTATCATCGGTGACTGTGTACGTATAGGTTCCGGCTGTTTCGGTAAAGGTCCCTGTCCCGGTATAGGGAGAGGTACCACCTGAAGCAGTAACGGTAATATCTGTGGTACCACCGTTACACAGGATAGCTGTGTTTGTGGCACTGGCGATGAGTTCGGTGGGTTCATTGATGGTTATATTTTCAATTGCCTGACAACCATTTTCATCTTCTACTGTTACTGAATAAGCGCCAGAGGAAAGTCCTGTTGCTGTGGCTGTGGTTTGTCCATCACTCCAAATATAAGTCAGTGTACCGGTACCTCCTGAAGCAGTTACTGTAGCTTCACCAGTGGCACTACCAAAACAGGAAACATCCACGGTAGAAACCGAAGTAATAATTTCATCCGGTTCAATGATGTTTGCTTCACTGGTTGACATAAGAGGTGCTACGCAACCCAGGTTATAATTTGTCCAGGCACCATCTGCAGTGAAACTTACAGCATCACCGTCTGTATTGTCAAGGTAATATGGGTAATACGCAACGGAATCTTCACAGAAAGCACCCAAAAATATCTCAAGGGGACGTGGATCGTTGGGGTCTGTTTCTGTGTTGGCAAAATGGCCATTAGTATTGCCGGCGCACTGGAACACAACGTAAACATCGTGATCCAGATTTGTAAAATCAAGGGCAGAAACATCCTGGGCTGTACTTGAAATAATCAGCACCTCAGCACCAGCAGGGATGACACCGCCAACAGGCTCTATAAGTTGTCCGCCACCGGTAATGGTAGCATTTACATTCGCTACAAATGTCGGATCTGTACAAACGCCCAACCATGGATTGTTGGGCCAGTTTATTGTCAAATCTGCAGTATTTAGATCGGATGAACCAACCTGCAGGGTTACCATTTCCTGTTCACCTTCCGTAACACCACCACAGGAGTTAACGAGTATATCGGTAATTTCAAAACAGGAAGTAACCGGATCTGTTGTACCATCAGCGGTACAGCCGTTTGCATCGGTAACTGTAACCGTATATGTTCCTGCACACAGGCCGGAAATATTATCCCCTGTGCTGCCATTGCTCCAGTCAAAATCATACGGTGTTGTTCCTCCATTTGCGGTAACTGAAGCCGTAGCGTCACAATCACCAAAACAATTCAACTGGGTATAACTTACGGCCATAACCAAATCATTAGGCGAGCTGATATTTACTGTTGCTTCGGCAGTACATCCACTACCATCTGTAACAGTAACAGTGTATGTGTTTGCTGCAAGGTTAGATGCTGTTGCTGTTGTTTGGCCATCGCCCCACAGGTACGAATATGAACCATCACCGCCACCTGCAGTAACGGTAGCAGAACCATCACTGTATCCATAACAGGTAGCATCGGTACTTGTCGAAATACTTGCAGTAACAGGCGGTTCGGAAGTAATGGCAATGCTTTCAGTTGCGGTACAACCATTATCGGTTACCGTAACGGTATATGTACCAGCAGAAGACAAGCTGTTAGCAGCCGTATTTGTGGACGCCCCCCCCGACCATGCGTATGAAGTTCCACCGGTAGCCGTAACATCAATTGTGGCATTGTTACAATTCAATACCGTGGTGCCTGTATTGTTGGTAATTCCTGCTGTTGGGATTGGATTGACCGTGATGGTTAAATTTGTGGTCGTTGCACATTCTCCTGCATCGGGGGTAAATGTATAAGTTGTGGTTGTGGTATTATTAATTGCCGGGGACCAACTACCTGTAATTCCATTCGTTGATGTTGTTGGCAGGGCAGGTATGGCATCGCCTTCGCAATACGGGCCAACGGCATCAAAGGTCGGAATTTCCTGTGGATCAATTGTTATATCCATGGTAGCTGTTGTAGCACATTCACCGGCTGCTGGGGAAAAAGTATATGTGGCAGTCCCAGCCGATGCAGTGCTAATAGTAACAGGCGACCATGTTCCTGTAATGCCTTCAGTGGAAATACCAGGTAAAGCATCCGGTGTATCCCCTACACAATACGGGCCGAGTTGAGTAAAGGTTGGGGTAATTTCCGGATCAATGGTTAATTCGTAAGTACTGAGTAATGTATATGTATCACCTGCATCAACAGAACCGCTTCCATTGGCATCACAATAAGCATAAGCACTTACGGTTTGAATAATTTGTGATCCTGTTGTGTTTATACCATCAGGAAAATTATTATCCGGGAAGACAGACCCAGCTACCGGCGTTACACTTGAGTACACAACACAAGCAGGATTTACACTTTCCACATTGGATTGCCATGTTGAGTAATCAAAAACATCGCCGGTACAAATGGTTTCTGCAACATCTGGTACAACAGTAGTATTACAACATGGTTGATCTACATCGGCAAAATATTCACAAGAAATAGGAGAACCAATCACTTGTTCGAAAATAGCAGAAATCGAAAGATCAAAAGTACTTGCTGTCCATTCTCCTTCAGTAATTGTGCCACAATCTCCTTCGGGGATAAACGTTGTATTATAACCATCGGCAGAAAAAGTATTAGGATAAACATAAACTTCAATGACACTATTTTGGTTATAACCTGGCATATCTGTTAAATCAAGGCTTACACTTGCAGAAGTTGCAGGATCTTCAAATTGCTGATCATAAACAATCATCCCGTCAACATAAATGGTTATCCAGAAATCTGTCGGTTCTGCTAATGGATGAAAAAAGCAATAACCGGCCATATCAAATGTTAAAGTCAAATCTGTTGCATTTCCTCCTACGCCATTTTCAGGAATTGTTAAATAAGCCGAGTTGTTGATACCCCCAAACGGACAAGTTGCAACAACAGCGTCCGATTTATCGAGAGAATAATTATATGTTATTGGGGCATCAGGGCCGGCAGTACTACAACAATCCTGGCCACCGAGAACACCATTATACTGCATAGTGAGTGTCTGTGGATTATTTGCGACACATGCATCTACAGGTGCTGTTGGATCGGGAGTAATATCAAAAACATCTCCCAGGTGTGATGCATCACAATCATTTTGCCATGAAGGGATCCATGCACAACTAGCAGCATCAAAGGTATAAGTAACAATATCACTAAAATTATCCGGTGTGTTAGGATAAATTGTCATACTGTGTGTCCCACTGGCTAATAAACTATTGTCAAAATTGCATCTAATTTCCCAAGGTAAATCTACGGTAGCGGTAGTACAGAAATATGAACTGTTTATGGTAATTGGGACATAGAAGTCATTACAATTTGCCACAGTTTGCGTAACATCCCCACCCGGAGTTGTAACTGTAATTGTTGCCGGAGAAATCACAATGTTAGGCATAAACATTATATGTGCTTCAAAGCCAAAGTTTCCTGTAATTTGTGAGGAAATTTCAGTTCCGTTTTGTTCTGCCACAATATATCCGCCGGTACCATTAAAACCATCTCCGTAAGAATCATAAACTGTTAAGGTAAATACTTGTCCCTCAATGTTTGGATTAAGCGGACCAACCACTGTAAATATATCTGCACCATCAACTCCGGGGCCACCACTGGCCACTACGTTTGAAGTTAAATTGCTTGTAACTTCCCAAGTAATTTCATTTGCAAATTCACTTCCGTAATTACCAGCTACGTCAAAATATATATCACCGGAACAATCGGTATTTTGAACTTCAAAATAATAAGTTTGCCCTGCGCAATGTTCGGCAGCACTAATGACAGTATTCGCATAATCGGGACAAGTAGAAACTGTAGCACATGTTGGTGCATTATAAAATGAAATTTTATCACAGTTGGTTGTAGTGGAAGCAAAAGTGGCAGTAAGCTGATGTTGAGTTCCATCTGCTACTAAGTTGGTTAATGTATATGCCGTTGGGCTGGAAAACGGTGGATAGAAGGTTTGACAAACTGTACCTTCACAAATTGTTAATGTACCATCAGCCGGAGGGTCTGTAAAGAAAATTTCACCACTTACACTAAATGTAGAACCTGTACAGGCTGTAGTGGAAGATATACTTGTAATATTACAGTCGGATACAATATCACAGTTAACAGAACCTGCACCTGGTTCTCCAATGTTTGTTTGATTAAAATCTACGGTACCAGTACAATTTGCATAGTTACCAATTATTACAATGTAATATTCTCCAACATTGACAGGGTTAATATTCAATATTTCTGTGCCATCAATTGAATAGGCTGCATCCGCTAAGTTTCCGGAAGGAATAGCAAGATTATCAACAGGACATGCATCAGTATTTGTGTATGTAGTACCGCTATTGCCATTATCATACCATGTGTAAGACCCTGAACCTGTTAAATCTGATGGGTCACAGGTTAAATTATCAAAGGGACCATAACAAGCAAAATCAACATCTCCGCAAGATGAAGCTATTTCCATTTCTATATCGCCTAAACTTTCAATCTGGAAATACCACCAGGTTGGATTTTTTAAATAGGAACACTGACCGGTAGGAGCATCAACAGTAGGAGTATTTTCTGTCACACCAAAATTAACACCAACACCACCTTCTTCGGCACAAACAGCCATCGCATCTTCGCAGGTTTCGGAACCTGTAATTGTACTACCTCCATCATCAATGGTTAACGTATAATTCGGAATGCAATCGGGGCTGGGATACGTTGACACTGTAAAATAATAGGTTGTGCCGGCAGATAAAGAATAAGGTCCTCCACTGGCATCAGCACCCGAGCTGGTTGCAGGACTACCAACGCAGGTTCCTACATCCGGGCAACCTTCAGTCACTGCAACTCCTACCCAAGTAGCATCCGAGGTTAAATCTACCGTAACATTAATATCACTTGAGGGGGTATATTCATACACAAAATCTTCGCCATTCATGTAAGAAGACCCACATGCATCTGAACTTGAGTAATTATTACACGCACCGCACGTGGTTCCGGAATGGGTGTAAGGGAAACTTGTTCCGGAGGGGATTACTTCTGCGCTGGCACAGGTTGAACAAGATCCAATATCATATTCGTCAATGGTAAATGTGTAATTTGGAATGCAATCGGGGCTGGGATACGTTGACACTGTAAAATAATAGGTTGTGCCGG
>JBNGDT010000047.1:8462-14179 GCA_049975305.1 Bacteroidales bacterium
CACATGCATCTGAACTTGAGTAATTATTACACGCACCGCACGTGGTTCCGGAATGTGAGAATGGGAATGTTGTTCCCGAAGGGATTACTTCTGGATCTGAGCAGTCACTGCAAACGGGTGGGGCTACTTCTGTAGCATCAAGGCAAAAATCTGTATAATCAGGAGCACCCCAGTTGGCAATGACAATATAATACGTTGCTCCATTAGTTAATGCCGGGGTGGTGACAGAATAATCATCTGTTGTAGAACTAGTATTTGAGGCAATACAATTTGGTGAACCGGATGGACAATCATCAAAAACAAATACGCCAGACCATGTATCTGTTAGTCCACTCATATCTAGCTGTAAAGCATCTCCGGTACCGGTATATTCAAACCAATATTCTCCGTCATTATATGAAGAATTACATTCATTTATTGGGGCACTTCCATCATCAGGGAACGAACCATTAGTACCTAAATAATCGTTCGTTGCACATTGTTGTGTTCCCGGTGTTAAGGATATTGCATGCTGACAATCCTTTTGCCCGAATAAATAAATTCCTAAAATAATAAACGTAAAACTGAGTAAAAATTTCTTCATATTATTATTTTTTAAAAATCCTGTAATCAACTTATTTCATAAACTCCTCTTCGATTTTCAATCCGAAATTTTCAAAGATTTTGGTAACGAAATCTGCACTGATTGGCTCTGCTGAGCTTATTTCGAAATGAATGTTATCGTTAATGTCTATCGCTTCGAAATTTCCTTTTTCTTTTAATACAATGGTTGCACGTTTAACATTTTCAATATTTGGGGTATCTTCCAGCTTGAAAGCAACACGATAGTATGTTCCGTTGTAATCGGCTTTTTTGAATGCTCGTTGTGAGTTTGAATTTTCGTCAATACTTTTTTGATCCAACTTTTCCCCATTATAATAATCGAAGTATGCTTCATTGATATAATCGACAATCATAGTTTCGGTAATGTTTCTTTGTGCTTCGTAAAAACATTTTTCATAATCTTTAGAGATATGAAATCGGATTATGCCATCATTTTGTGAAACATATTTATTAGCATACTCTAAAAAATCAGAATCATCAGGGCAATCTGATATTGTAAAATACGTTATTCTTGTACCATTAGGATATTCTTTTGAGGCATCGGTTGTAAAAAGTTTCACCTGCGAAAAGCCAACAAATGGCAATAGGGTCAATAATACAATAAAAATCTTTTTCATAACAATGTTATTTATGTTTGATACTGTCTTCGCTAATTTTAACATTGTATTGTTCGAGCAGTTGGTTTACCTGTTCGGGATACATCGGCTCGAAGGCAAATATTTCAAAATCGGCATTCCCGCGATAATTTGCATCGGTAATAAAATTGCTTTTTTTGAGTGTAATACAAATTTGTTGCATTGTTTCTTTATCCAGGTTACTATCAAGCTTAAACACAGCTTTAAAATACTCTCCCTGTTTTACGTGATTTGCAAATTTACTTTCATAAACAAGGGCAGGTTTTGTATTAAGCGACGCTTTATTCCTGATTTTTTCAGACCCTTTAATTTCAGCTTCATACATTTTTGATGTCTTAACAGTGTGGGAATCAACCTGTGCAAACAAGTTCATTGCACACAATACAACTAATAATAAAATTACCGTTTTTCTCATAATAATAATTTTAATTTTCAGTTTGTTATCTGGAAGAATTGTCCACATTGCAAACCAAGCATTTATGTTTATATTTTAAAGGTACAACTTTTATTATAAAAAAACAAAATATTTTATTAACAATTCCGGGAAATTGTTGATAACTTTTCATTAATTAATTTATTTACAAACAGATAACTTTTACTCCGAAAAGGCATACCCAATGATATTAGCACCCATTTTGAGGGCTTTTAGCCTTGTTTCGTGGCTATCGTTATGTACGGCAGGATCTTCCCAGCCATCGCTGAGGTCTGTTTCATAGGTATAAAAGAGCACAATTCTGCCTTGATGAAAAATGGCAAATCCCTGTGGAGGTTTGTTGTCGTGCTCGTGAATTTTGGGTAATCCTTTTGGAAAATCAAACACCTGATGAAAAATCGGATGCTCAAACCCCACTTCAATTAAAGGTTTATCGGGGAACAATGCTTTTATTTGTGGCCGGATGTACTGATCCATGCCATAATTATCATCTATATGTAAAAATCCTCCACTCAGTAGATATTTTCTGAGGTTTTCTTTTTCAAAATCGGAAAAAATGACGTTTCCATGGCCTGTCAAATGAATAAACGGATAATTGAATATCTCAGGGCTTTCCGGTTCTACGGTTTCCGGATCCTCATACAATTGCGTATTCAATTCTGAATTACAAAACGCTATCAGATTAGGCAGGGCAGTGGGGTCTGCGTACCAATCGCCGCCACCGCTGTATTTCATCAATCCGATTTTCAGATCGCTTTCCTGTGAAAACACCCCTATTGCAAGCATTCCCAGTAAAATTGCTGCACTGTATGATTTCCATTTTTGCATGGGATAAAATTAAGTAAAAAGAGGAGAAAAAAAAATGGGGGAGACGGGAGACGGAAGTCCGAAGTCCGAAGACGGGAGTCCGTCGTCGGGAGTCATGAGACAAACACGACCTGTAGCTATGAATAAAGCCGGCTGCTAAAAACCTTAGAAAAAGTTGTAAGCGGAACCCAATTCTATGAATTTAGATATTGCCAATCCAGGTAATACAACACTCGAAGTGATATGGAATTGTTCTTTATCTGCTGAAACATATCATGTATATTTTCGCCAAAGGATGGAAAATTTTCATGGTCAGGGATAATTTCACTGGCATAAATCTGATTTTTCCACATTAGATTAAAGTACGAGCCGGGAGCAAAATTCCACGAAAACATCACATCCACATTAAACGCATTAAAATTAATATCATGATCATCGTCATAGTTAATTGGGTCGCCAACATACCCATCATGCTGCAAAAAATAAAACTCATGATAATTGACAGTTCTCCAGTAGTGGCGTAACATCAGGTCAACATACATTTTATTGTTTAACACCCATTTGCCATTCATGGAATTTGTGATGGTATTTACCTGCCGCAAACCAAAAACAATTTCATCATCGTAGGTAGTATCGGGAACAAAGCCGCAATCGTTACCATCAAAATCAAAATCAAACCCGTATCTGAGGGTGAGTTTATCACTAAGCCTTACCCGTGGCCTGATAAAACCCCAGTATCCTTCACATTTAATGAAGTCCCTGTAAGTTCCCAGTCGTATATCGAGGGCAAAGGTTTTTCGGTAATCCGTTGAAAAATAAACATATCCACTGTGAATACCAGGACGAATATACATCCTGCCAGGTTCCCGCGGCTCGTAATAATCGTGATGGTCAGCCAGGCTGAAATCGAACGATGTCCAGATGCTCAGGAACTTTTTGGTTTCGTTGTATGTTTCAAGTGTCAATTTAGATTCCACAAAATCTAAGGTGCTAAACAACTGATCATAAGTAAGATTCACCGTGGTAAACATTTTATTAAAACGTGAAAATGGTTGATACAAATTATAACTCACACTGAGATCGTGTTCAAGTTTGTTGTTTTGCTGCAGGTAACCAAAATCGTTGGGATCATAACTATCCGATGTTAATTCCAAATCATAAGCATATGTCCATTTTCCGTTCAGTTTACCAATGCCACTGTTAAACATATAACCGTATGTAAGGTCTTCATTGTCTTTAATGCTGTCTCTGATATTGCTCCAGGCAGCTTTGCCATACACGCCAAATCGGTTTGACGGCTCGATCAATCTGAATGCTGTTCCCAAAACATTGGAATAATAATTGGCCTTGGGGCGATTTACAAGCGCATTTGTTACATTCACATACGAATTTCCCCAAAAACTCTGGTCCAGAACAAACATGTTATAATTTGCCCATGGTTCAGTAAGGATTTTATGCACCTTACCGTTTTCATCCTCAACTTTTGCCCATGTGTTTGCTGTTAAAGCATTTAACACTCCCACGCCCAGGTTGTTTTCTCCTCTTCCGGATAGTTTGAACGCATTGATAAGGCGTGAATATCGTGGGTTTTTGAGGATGGTATATCCATCATCCTGTATGGCTCTGACTTCCTCATATTTTTCAGGAATTTTTCCGATCCTGCGGGAATAAAACAGGCCTACTTTTTCAAACATTTCCAGCCCTTCGGTAAAAAACGGACGGTGTTCTGAATAATAGGTTTCAAAAGGGCTGAGATTGAGTTCTTCTTCGTCGGATTTCACTTGCGAAAAATCCGGCACAAGCGTTATATCTAGTGTATGGCTTTTGCTGACACCAAGTTTCATATCAAGGCCACCACTGACACCATATACCGGTTCTTTCGTGTTGCTGTAAAAATCGATGCTTGCTGAAGTATATGAATAAAAGGAAAGCCGGAGTGGTGGATTTATCTGTTTCAGGTTTGTTATTTTTCCCATCTGTTCCACCTGTGAACCTTGTTCCTGAATGACAGGATTCCAGCAACTATGTTCACGATAACGCCGGATCACACGCCAAAAGTTTGCCGACCACGATTGTAAACCTTTGTCAGGGAAACGTATGGCTGAATAAGGTATTTCCATTTCAACTACCCAGCCTTTGTTGTTAATCTTAATTTCACTCTTCCATACAGCATCCCAATTGTAATCATAAACCCCGTTAGATACCCGGATATCTGTTTGTACATTTGCAGCTGTAACCTTAAATACATACATGTTGCGGTTGTCATTGTTGGGATTCAACTGAAAAACAAACATGTCTGTATTCCCATTATCATCATCACGCATGGTCAATTCCTTTAATATCAGGTCCGGATTATCATCATATAACATTGCCCCGATGTATATAGCGTTATCATTATACGCCACACATACATTTGTTGGTTGTGAAGGTGTTTTGCCCCGTTGAGGCTCATAGGTTACAAAATCTCCCGTGCAATCTGCCTGGTTCCATACATTTTCATCCAGTATGCCGTCAATCTGAATGTTCTCTTCAGTATGAAAAGCCTCCACATATTTTTCCTGTGACACAACGGTCCTGGATACAACATACATTCCTATTAAAATTAACAATTTTCGCAAAACATTCGCTTTTATGGATACTCTTTTTGATACTGCTCCGCTTTATAATCTTTTCGCCACTTTGCTTGAAAGGCTGGTATCATTTTAAACAGATAAGTGGTACCGTTTTAGACCGTAATTGAAACATCGACGCCCCTTGCACCTTTGAACACCACATTTCAATACCAGTATGGTGCGATTGAAGGTCTTGTTTAGGTTTTGGAAATCCGTTCTTTTGCCATATCAACATATTTCCCACTTTTCTCAATACCGATCCAATTTCGTCCTAATTTTTTGGCAACAAAAGCCGTTGTTCCGCTACCTAAAAATGGATCTAAAACAGTGTCGCCTTTATTTGAGGAGGCAATAATTATTCGTTTTAGCATTTCTTCAGGCTTTTGTGTTGGATGCAAAGCCTGTCCGTCTTTTCCTCTCAATCTTTCTCTTGGCCTATTGATTTGTGGAATATCTTTTAGCTTTGCCATGTTTTTATTTAATTAAATCATCAAGTAGTGCAATATTCATATAGTGAACGCTTTAGCTTTTTAAGCGGCTTGCTTAAGTCGCTCTTACCTGGCTTGTCGCATTAGCTCTGCCCCAATACGATGCAGGTTGTAGGCGCATACACCCAAACCCACATAT
>JBNGDT010000048.1:0-13591 GCA_049975305.1 Bacteroidales bacterium
GTGCATGGGTGCAACTTTTTAACGGCGAAGAAGTGGACCCCACATGGAATGGTGCGGCCAATCAAACAAGTACCATCGGAAGAAGCGGCAACGTCGGCATTGGCACTACCGCACCTGCACAAAAATTAGATGTCAGTGGTAATATACACGCTAGCGGGATTGTTTTCTGGGGCAACAACGACACCCGCACAGAAACCAGGAATGATGCAGGATTGCAAGGTAATGCCGGTGCCAAAAGCGGCTTTTTTGAAACCTCAGCGCCTGCTCCCGCAGCAAATTGGCCTACTGGTGCCAGTGGCTGGTGGCATTTACTTGACATCAGACACAGTAATCCTACAAACAATTATGCCATGCAATTTGCAGGCAGTTTCTTTGATCAAAAATTGTATTTCAGAAAAACCAACAACAATGCAGCTCAACCGTGGAATGAAATCATGTCAACTTCAAGCATGAATCAGGATGTTCAAACAACTTCTGCAACTAATGAAGTCTGGCTCACAAGTAATAATACCGGATCATATAGCATTTCAGCTGGTGTTGGGTATACACCGGGTACTTTTCAGGATGTTCCCAATACATCTGTAACAACAACAGTAAATAGCGGGAATGCTGTAGTTGTTACATTTAGCGCAAGATGGGAGATTGATACTTATAACTACTATGCCAGCGAAATGATTTGGTTTAGAATATTAAGAGATGGTACCGAAATTGGCAGAACTGCCGTTTTTACAGATGGAGGTGTTGATGGAAATGGATATTTTTATTTTGTTGATGGAAATGTTTCTCTTGAAGTTTATGATACTGGAGCTTCTTCCGGATCACATACGTGGAAAGTGCAGTATTGGATGACCGATTATCAATCAGAAACAGAATCTTTTTTTATTGGTGAGCGATACACTATTGTTAAACAAATAAAAATTTAAAAAACAAATGACATCTATGAAAAGAATTATATGGATTATCATTTTAGTATTTTCGTTTTCTTGTCACATACAGGGACAAGAAGTTAAAAAACGGGTTAACTATGAGAAAGGAACTATACTTAGTTCTGAATATTGTGTTTTAAAGGATAATGCTTATTATATCAGTAAAAAACCTTATGACCCCAATATTATTGGGGTTTCAACTGGTAATAATAAACCATTGAAAATAACAGACCTTGTTGCAAACCAAGGTGTTACAGAAGTTAAATTCAATGATTCAAACGGCAAAATATCACTTGGAGATCCGGTTACCTCTTCAAATATTCCCGGACAAGCTATGAAAGCAACTGATTCAGGAATGATACTAGGTGTTGCTCTTGAAGATGCAGGAAGTAATTCAAAAAACATGGTAAAAATCAGAATATCTATACAATACATGGCTAAATAATTATAATCCTGAATTTTACTGGTTTGTACAGTATAATTTCTTAAGTGATATACAAAAATTTCATCTGATATTTTGCAAGTTGAAATCATTTTTTTACCTTTGCCTTGTCTTTGGTTTCCAATCCGCCTGCTGCATATTAGCCAGGAATAACGGAAGGATGAAAAGGGAATGCCGTGAGAATCGGCAACAGTACCCGCTGCTGTAATCTCCAAAGGTGTTTTGCGTCCCTCGCCACTGTCCATTCGACGGACGGGAAGGCTGCAAAACACGGAGTAAGTCAGAAGACCTGCCAGGACAATGTTTTATCATGGCTTTCGGGTGAAAAGCTGTAAACTTCCTGATTATACCTTTGAACAAAAAATGGATAACACTTTCCACCCCAAAGTCAGCAAATTAAATTATTGTTGAACTTTTTAAATTATTTATGATGATGAAAAAATTTTGTATTGCTTTTGCAAGTGTCGCGCTTGCAGGGTGCTTCTTTGTGTCCGGGACAATGGCACAAAACACCGCAGATTTCGAAAACCTTAATTTAGAAGCCGAAAGCCACTACGATGGTGCTCCCGATTACAGCGGCTCAGGAGAAACTGAATCTTTCTACTACTCTTCCGGCGGCGTAAATTTTACCGTCAATTTCACAGACTGGGGCGGTGGTATGACCAGCTACAGCGGCATGGCCTACAGCAACGAGACAGACCTCTCAACAGCTGACAATTCAAACTATTCCGCCTATGCCAGTCCGGCAGGCGGCGCCAATGGCTCGGCAAATTACGGCGTGTTTTTCCCTTCATACACCGGCGGAGATTCCATTTTCTTTGATACTCCTGTCAACATGGAACATGCATGGTTTACCAACCATGTCTGGACTTATCACTACATCAATGGCAGTGATGGCTACGGAACAGGAGAGTTTCAACAAGGCGACTACATGGTTTTAAACATCGTTGCCTACAATGAAAGCAACCAGATCACAGGCAATGTGGAAATTGACCTCGCCAATTTTACGGGAAGTAACTCATACATCATGGACAACTGGACGCAGGTTGACCTGTCATCGCTGGAAAATGTGAAATACCTGAAATGTGAAATCAATTCAAGCGATGAGATGGCTCCCACTTACTTTTGCATTGATGATTTGACTTACACACATCTGTCAGCTAATCCGAAAGTCGAAAAAGAGCAGGTAAATGTATATCCCGTACCGTTCAATGATAAAATCCATATTGACGGAGCAGGCAATGCACGCTTTAAACTGTATGATGCATGCGGGAAATTAATCCGCAGCGGCAAACTAAACACTGAACATGAAAATCTCTCTGCAGGGGATTTGCCGGCAGGGATGTACTTTATCCATATTGATACCAGAGAAAAACGCCTTGTAAAGAAAATGATCAAATAGTTGTTTCAGGGGATGTGTTCCATCAAAGGGATATGTCCCTTGTTTTTTAATTAATAAAATCAACCAGAAAATGAATTTGGAAAGCAGGAAGAAAACAGAAGAACGAAGTCCAAAATTGGAAGATGTTATGATAATTATTCTTGTTAAAAACGTATTTTTTCCTTCCAACGGCCGTCTTCGGTCTTCCGTCTTCGGTCTTCCGACTAATTAAAAGATACAGTAATGACACTCAGAAACCATTTAATTACAATTACACTGATGTTGTTTCTGACCTGGGGACACCTCCCGGCACAGAACACAAGCATCCCTGCTGATGACCCCCAAATTAAATCATGGGCCACAACCTGTACAATACATCGCGGGCCTGTAGACATCAGTAACCCGGATTCCCCGGATGCAGATTATGGTACTGCAGAAAATGCCATCGGAGCAGCCAACGGACAAATGGTCAGCTTTGGGGATAAAGGATACGCCATACTGGAATTTACTGGTGGCATCTCTGATGGTTCTGGGGTTGATTTTGCCGTATTTTCCAATGCTTTTTTCTCACCTGCAAATCAGGATAGCCTCGTGTTTGCTGAGTTAGCCTTTGTGGAAGTCAGTTCAGATGGTGAGAATTTTGTCCGCTTTCCGGCCATATCAAACGTGCCTGCAGATGAACAAATATCATCTTATGGCACCTTAAACAAAAACCATGTATATAACCTGGCCGGAGCACATCCCACCAATACAGGCTGTGGTTTTGACTTAAGCGAACTCGAAGATGCTGCCGGACTGGATATTTACAACATCACCCATGTAAAAATTATTGACGCCTGTGGCAATATTGATGCAGATTATGCCTGCTATGATGCTGAAGGAAACATCATCAACGATCCCTGGCCTACTGCATTCAGCTCAGGTGGTTTTGACCTTGATGCCGTGGCTGTACTCAATAACAAAACGAGTATCGCTCAATATCATAACAATGCTTTACATTTTTATCCCAACCCGGTGAAAAACTACATGCACGTTAGTAACATCCCCGATAATGCAACATATACGATTTATGATGCCAATGCCTGTGTTGTTACACAAAACTACATTTCTAACAACAAAATCAATGTGTCACACATGGATCCAGGATTATACATCATACAAATTCAAACCGGAGACAATGTGTTAACATCTAAATTCATAAAATGATAAAATGGGCATTTTCATATTGCTTAATTTTCCTGTCCTGTACCGGGATAATGGCTCAGAAAATATTCTCCGATACGGTTGAATTAAAGCCTGTTACTATCTGTGCCGAATCGAAACTGAAAAATACAGGCATGCTTATCCACAAACTTGACACACTACAATTAGACAATACATCAACAGACTTGTCTGAAATGCTGCGTGACAATACGGCAGTATTCATAAAACAAACCGTTCAGGGCAGCTCAGCCGGGTTGTCATTGCGCGGTACGAACAGCACTCATACGCGGGTCGTGTGGAACAAAATACCATTGAATTCCCCCATGCACGGGAGTACAGACATATCCAAACTGCCGTTTTCCTTTACAGATAAAGTTTCCATTCTGTATTCCGCTGCTTCAATATCCCACAGCGATGGCGCGCTGGGAGGAAGTTTGTATTTGCAAAACAAACCTGATTGGAACAAAGGCATCAGGATACATTATATTGGTTCAGCAGGCAGTTTCCGCTCACATAGCAATTTTCTGAAAATCAACCTTTCAAATCAAAAATTAAGCAGCTCAACTCGCTTGTATCATGCTGGTGCCGAAAACAATTTCTTTTATCAGAATAACAGTATCATTGATGGCGGAGAGATGCAAAGGGAAAATGCGGATTTCAGGAATACCGGTATAATGCAATCACTGGCCTGGCGGCCGGCAGAAAAACATTTTATCAAAGTGCATGCCTGGGCGCAAACGGGTGAACGTGGTGTTCCCGGGCTAATTACTAACGAAAGTGGATTCCGAAATCACATCAGCCGGCAGCAAGACAAGTCACTGCGCGGGATAATCAACTACACACGGCAAAGCAATACAACAAAACTGGAAGCATGGTCAGCTTTTAACATGGAGACCAACCATTTTACAACAGAAAATTACATCAGAGGACTGGGACTATACCGCAGTATCGATTCCCGACCGGCTTTTGTTTCTTTTTACCAGGGCATCAGTTCCCGCTTCACTATCAATGATAAACACAGGCTTGAAGCAAGCATCAGACATCACCTTAACAAAGCCAGTGCAGTAGAGACCATTATGGAAAATGCGTATGAAACTCAGCGCAGGGATATTTTCATCAGTGCAGAATATGAACATAGTTTTAATCCAAACACATGGCTGGTACTGTTAGTAAAAGAAGATATCATTGATGCTCAGGCCTATTTCCCCAATTTTGCCTCAACTTTTTCAAAAAAGATCAAGGAAAAACTGAACCTGATGCTTAGTGTTTCCAAAAATACACATCATCCGTCCCTCAATGATCTGTATTATATTCCGGGCGGAAACCCTGATCTAAAACCCGAAAGCGCCATAACAACCGATGCAGGCATTGAATTTTCCATTGCCAATGGCATGCGATTAGACAATACACTCAATATGTATTACAGGCAAATCAGCGATTACATTCTCTGGCGTCCCGGTCCCCAGGGATATTGGCAGGCTGAAAATATACCCGGCGTGGAATCAGCAGGGCTGGAATACAACCTCATTGCCAGGAAAAAAATCCGGCAATTTACCATGGCAGCTCATCTGTCATACGCACTCAACCGGTCTGTTAACAAAACAACAGGGGAATACTCACTTTTTGACAAAGGAGGGCAATTGCCTTACATCCCCATCCACACAACCAACATCAGCCCCATTATATTATGGAAAAGCTGGCAGCTTAAATACCAGTGGAATTTTTACAGTGAACGGTTTACCACCAGCAGCAATTCGCCCAATGTATTGTATGCCATGTACCCGTATTTTATGAGCGACCTGCACCTGAGCAAATCTTTCGTTTTAAAAAACAGCAGCATAAACCTTACATTCAGTATATACAATTTATTTGATGAATCTTACCGTTCTGTACTGTGGCAACCAATGCCCGGCATAAATTTCAGAGCCGGAGTTCAATTTCAGTTCAGATGAGAAAAAGCAATAAACATATCGCGTTTATTTTAATGGCCCTGTTGGGATTTTCAACTGCCTGCATGAAAGATGATATGCAACCGGTCACTGCATTTGACACAAGCGGTGATGGGGTATTCATTGCCTGTGAGGGAAATTTTATGTATGGTAATGCTTCCCTCTCCTACTATGACATATCAACCGGAAACATGCACAATCAAATCTTTATGAAAGCTAATGGCATTCCCCTTGGTGATGTTGCCCAGTCGCTGCTTATGCATGATAATAAACTCTGGATATCGGTAAACAACTCTGGTAAAATTTATGCCATTGACCCACAGTCTTTCCGGCATAAGGGCATCATTAAAGAACTGGTTTCACCCCGCTATATGCTTCCCGTTTCCGATGATGAAATATGGGTATCCGACCTGTATGCAGGGATTATCCATGTTATCAACACAAAATCATACGAAATCACCGGTGAAATATCCCTGAATACAGGCAGTCAGATTATTCACAATGCCGAACAAATGCTGCGGTACAACAATACTGTCATCACAAATTGCTGGGCATCAGACAATACCATTCTGATTATTGACATCAACGAAAAGAAAATCACAGACAGCATAAAAGTCCGGTATCAACCCAAAAAGATAAGGCTTGACAAAGAAGGTAAAATGTGGGTATTATCGGATGGAGAATACAACAACGATGGGGAGAAACCAGCACTGCAACGTATAAATCTGGAAGACAAAACAGTGGAAAAAACCATTGTCTTTAAATCAGGGGATATGCCTGCCAATATCCGGTTAAACAGTAATGGAGACAGCTTGTACATCATCAACAATGACATTTACAAAATGGGGATTGAAGACCAACAGACAGGTGCTCCTATCATTGAAGGAACCAACCACAACTATTACAACCTGATCGAAATTCCGTCAGATGGATTTCTGTACGTTACAGATGCCAAAAATTACCTTGACCCCGGCATGCTTTATATTTTCAACCAGAATTACAGCACAACCGACAGCATGGAAACAGGGATATTACCGTCAGAAATGGAATATTAAGTCTGCAAGTAGTTTTCCAAACCCCGAAGGGGTGGCATTAATGATTATGGAGTTTTGACACAAAAGAAAGAAGCAAAGAAAGGCCTATCCATGCCAGTGACTGGATCACCGACACACCCTAATAAAAATTTCGTTTGATAATGAACCATAAGCCATGGAAATATGTTTCTTGTGCCATGAATAATCTTTACCAGAGATCTGAATTTTTTCAACAACAATGTTTTTAATTGAGCCAAAATGTTTAATTTGCATTGGCAAAACAAAGTAAATCATGAAAAACATATACCTCCTGTCCATCTTGTTACTGATAGCTGCATTGGCCTTCAGTCAACAGGTAATTACCTCCACACTACATGATGCCATCAATACAAATCCCAACAACAAAATTGAGGTCATGGTGTATTTGGATGACCATGTGGACATTTCCCAATTTAACCGGGCAATGAGATCAAAAAAAGCAACAAAATCCCAACGCATACGATCGCTTCGGGATAAACTTGAATCAGTGGCCAGTCATTCACAACGCTTGTTTATGGAACGTATGAATACCATCATAACCGACCAACAGAACCTGACAATCAAACGAAGGTTTTGGATACTTAACGCCATGTGTATAGAAGCGACACCAGAACTCATAAATGCAATGGCTGCAGACAAAACAGTGAAACGCATAGACATCAACAGTCCGCGCTACAGAATTGAAGAACCAGTTGCCGTGAAACCGGCATCAAGACGTACTATTGGTGGCACAGAACCAGGTCTGGAAGCCGTTAATGCTCCTGAATTGTGGGCTATGGGATACACAGGCAGAAACACATTGTTTTTAAGCATAGATACCGGAGTTTTCACAGATCATCCGGCAATAGCTGACCGTTATGCTGGTAATCATTTCCCGTTGGAATACGTATGGTACGGCATGCGTTATCCTTTTCCTTTTGATCATTCATCATCTACCCACGGCACACACACCACAGGCACTGTGCTAGGGCTTGAGCACGAAACCAACGATACCATAGGCATAGCCTGGGCATCTTACTGGATAGCCAGTGACCCAGTGGCCAGCTCCAATTCTGAAATCCTTGACCCCGCCGTTTTATTGGAAGTGTTTGAATGGGTACTCGATCCCGATGGCAACCCCTCCACAACGCATGATGTGCCGGATGTTATCAACAACAGCTGGGGTTATGATTATGATTTGGCACTTGAAATCAATGCTTGCGAGCTGGAAGAAGCACATATCCTTGAAGTTGTTGAAGCTGCCGGTATTTGTTCGCCTTTTTCAGCAGGCAATGACGGCCCTGACGCTGTAACCATCGGATTTCCGGCCATGATGACTTTTAATGAACTGAACACCATGTCTGTTGGTGCCGTAAATGGCAATATAAGTGGTTATCCCATTGCTGATTTTTCATCGCGCGGCCCTACAACCTGCAACGATTCGTCAGGTCCAATCAACATCAAACCTGAAGTTTCTGCACCCGGGGTATCCGTTCGTTCTGCCTCAGGGCATGATGGCTATGCCAATTTATCGGGCACTTCCATGGCCTGTCCGCATGTTTCAGGCGCCTTGCTGTTGCTGAAAGAAGCATTCCCCTACCTCGGGGCTTATGAACTGAAAGATGCCCTGTACAAAACAGCTTCAGACCTCGGAGATCCGGGAGAAGATAACACCTATGGCAACGGTATTATTGATGTGTATGCGGCTTATCAGTACCTGGCCATATCAAACGACCCCATCCCTCCCGTGTCCGATTCTTTTGACCTCGCCATCACAGTGGATGATCCATCTACATTGTACTATTGCCCTGAACAAGCTAATTGGACACCTGTATGTACTTTCAGTAACAATGGACAGGAAACCGTTTCAGAAATCCACTACCATTACAGCCTGAATTACGGCGATACCATAAGCAATACATGGTATGGCAACCTCACATCAGGATCGCATATTGATGTTACTTTGGATGAAATCGAATTGACGCCGTGTTTCAATGAATTGTATATTTGGGCTGAAAATCCAGATGCCGGAAGGGAATACAATAGGTTCAACAATGCAGATGTGACGCACATCAACCTGATGAAACAGGAAAATTACCCGTGGTCAGAACATTTTGATACTGTAGAAGCCGGGTTTATGAATACCCCATGGGTGGTGGAAAATGAAGATAATCAAAGAACATGGGAAATTGCTGATGTCAACGGCGGCGATTCCCGTGCGCTGATGATGAATTGTCTGAACTATTTTGATAAAGGGCAACAAGATCATGTGTATTCTCCTGTCATCAGCCTGCCACAAACGGATTCTATCACCCTGAGTTTTAACCTGGCATACCAAAACCGGATGGAATACCTGTTTGCCGACAGCATCAAAGTATATGCCGCTACCGGATGTGGTTCTGAATTTACGCACCTCCTGTACAGTGATGGCGGTGAAACCATGGCAACAGTTGAAGGCAACAGCAGCAACAACCATTTTGTGCCAGATACTCTAACGGACTGGGATACCATTTATATTGATATTAGCAATTTCGCCGGGGAAAATATTATGCTGAAATTCACAGCTATCAACGATAACGGCAGCAGCATGTATGTTGACAATGTGACCATTAGCGGATCACTATCATTCATTGAAAAAAACAATTATAATGATGCATTTTCAATTTTTCCCAACCCTGCTCATCATGATGTAAAAGTAGTGTTTAAACACGCAACAGCACACGATGGGATATTTACAGTGTACAACCTGCAGGGACAAGCATTGAGAATTTTCCGCACAAGCAAAGAAACCAAAACACAAGGCTTGAATTTAACCGGATTACCGGCTGGTATGTATATGCTACGCTATGCCAGTAGAGATATGGCCGTGGTAAAACGTGTTGTTGTGAAATGAGCAAACCGGTATCACATAACTTGAAACATTGACCCTCTATTCTAAATATTGGTTGATTTAAACAAAATAAAGAGGTAGCTTGAATGGGTATCCAAGATAAATAGCCAAGCCTCGATACTAACCTCCTCATAATAATAGTGACATTACTTGCTTTCATCTTTGCTGTAAATATCCTATAGTTATACATTTAATACACTTCCCCTCCCCAATATTCCACCCCTTTTTTTGCTGCCGATGAAATTGATGTTATTTTTGTGGCATGGAATGTCCGAATTGTCATCATAAGGGTAATTTGCTTAAACGTCCTTTTGTAAAGCGCCGTGGATTGCCCGACCAGTATTGTGTGAATTGTGGTGCCAGGGTAAGGGTAAGGTACAAATGGAAAAATATATTTTTGCTTGTCCTCGGGGTGACAGTGATGCTGCTTGTCGTTCAGCTTGTGTTGCAGTCACTTGATTATCCTGGTTTGAATGGTGGCATGGCCGGGGGCATTGCCGGAGCAACCACGGTTATTTTTATGCGCCGTCCGGCTTTTGTGTCTGTGGAGTTGCCTGGAAAAAGTGAACCTGAAAAACCGGATAAAAAGTGAGCACAGAGTACGCTGTTTTGGATGTGGAAACTACCGGTGGCAGCCCCCGCCACGATAAGATCACCGACATTGCTGTGTTCATTTTTGATGGCGATAAGATCATCGATAGTTTTGAAAGCCTTGTCAACCCGGAATGCCGTATCCCTGAACGCATCACAGCCCTTACAGGCATCAGCAACCTGATGGTGGAAGATGCCCCGTGTTTTTATGAAATTGCAAAAAAGATCATCGAAATTACAGATCAACGCATTGTCGTGGGGCACAACGTCAATTTTGATTACAATTTTATCCGGCATGAATACAAACGGCTGGGCTATAATTTCAAACGCGATACCATTGATACGGTAAAATTATCCCGTAAATTGCTGCCGGAACTCACATCTCACAACCTTGGCAATGTATGCAAACACCTGAACATACAGATCAAAAACCGGCACCGTGCCGCCGGAGATGCCCTTGCTACGGTGGAATTGTTTGCATGGCTGAAAAAAAAGGACATGCTGGAGAATGGCAGCAGATACACAAAAGTCACGGGGTTCAGTGGCCTGCACTCCGGACTGAACCCTGAAAAAATCAAATCCCTGCCTGAAGAAACCGGGGTGTACTATTTTTACGATGAACATCACAAGCTGCTCTATATCGGCAAAAGCAACAACATTTATAAACGTGTGATGACTCATTTAAACAATGAATCTACCGACAGAGCTGTGGAAATGAAATCACTGATTGCCGATGTGGATTATGAAACTACCGGCAGTGAACTTGTGGCTTTGTTGAAGGAATCACATGAAATCAAAAAGCACAAACCGAGGTTCAACAGGTCACAGCGTCGGGCAGTGAGCCGGTATGGCCTGAATGTGTTTGAGGATGATAATGGATACATGCAAATACGCATTGAGCGCAATGATGATAACGATAAATCACCCGTGCTGTGTTTTTCATCAAAAAAAACGGCCAGGCAACAGCTTTTCCAGTGGGCAGAAGCATATCAGTTGTGTCAGAAATTGTGCGGTTTGTACGAATCTGCAGGGGAATGCTTTGGGCATGCATTGGGAGAATGCAACGGCGCTTGTGTTGGTGAAGAACCGGCAGACATTTACAATAGCCGTGTGCACAAGCTTTTGAAAAAATATAGCATTGCTACTTCCAGCATCCTGATTGTGGAAAAAGGACGGAACGATAATGAACTCGCTGTGGTGCAATTGCAAAACGGGAAATACACCGGTCACGGCTATGTCCTTAAAGCGCTTGCCAACAGGAAAGAGGAGCTGCTTAAATGCATTAAACATTACCCTGACAACTGTGATGTGCAGATGATTATCAGGCAGTATGTCAAAAAATACCCCCGGCGTTTGAAAATGTTAAAGTATTCTAATTAAATTGTTTTGATGGATCCGGAATTTATATCTTTACTCACCGTATGCGTATCCTGATGCTAAATTATGAATACCCGCCCGTGGGTGGTGGTGCCGGTGAAATATCCAGGCACATTGCCGAAGGGCTTGCTGCAAAAGGCCATGTAGTGCATGTGTTGACGGTATGTTATAAAGATTACCAGGTGTCATCCATCCAAAACAAGGTGCAGGTTACGCGCTTGTCATCAAAACGCAAATACCGGTTTAAATCCAACCCTGTAGAAATGCTGTCGTGGATGCGCATGGCAAAGAAATTCCTGTTTCGGCACCTGGAAAAAACACGCTACGATATTTGTTTTGCACATTTTGCATTGCCCTGTGGTGAAGTGGCATACACCATGAAACTCAAATTTGACCTACATTATGTGGTGATGTCCCACGGCCATGATATCCCATGGTTTTTCCCAAAACAGATGATGGTCTATCACATGTTTACCTATGGGTGGATCAAGCGTATTGTGCTCAGGAGCAAAGCACTGTTTGTGCAATCTGATGATATGGAAAGAAACGCAAAACTGTTTGTCGGGAAACGCAATGCACATTTGGTACATCAGATACCCAACGGGTGGAATGCAGCCTATTTTTACCCTAATATTGCCAAACGCAGCAAGCGGTTTGAGATTGTGTTTCCAGGGCGGCTGGTGAAACAAAAAGATCCGTTCAGCTTTTTAAACGCCATTGCCATGCTGCGGGATAAATTGCCGGAATTGCATGTTCGGATACTTGGAGATGGTCCCTTGCGTCACAAAATGGAGCTATTTGTCAAAAACCACGACCTCACCAGGCTTGTGCAATTTGAGGGATGGGTGGATAAATCAGCCATGCGAAATGCATACCAGTCTGCATCTCTCGTTGTATTGCCTTCGCTGAATGAGGGGATGAGTATGGCCACCATGGAAGCCATTGCATGTGGTACGTATGTCATTGTTACTGATGTAAGCCGCAATACAAAGATTATTGAACCCGGTGTCAACGGTGATATTGTAAAACAACAGGATGAAGCCGATCTGGCAGCAAAAATAGAATCGTTTTATCACGGTAAATTCAAAAATGAGTATAAAATTCCCATGTCGGTGATTAAAAAACTGGATGATATTTATGCCTGGGATACAGTGGTGAACTTATACGACGATAAGTTAAAACAGATAATATCAAGTTCCGTTCTAACATGAAATATTCAATATTTTTATTGATGATTATTGACAATTCCAATAAATTGATTATCTGTATTATACCGATTGATGTTCAATATAATTTGCATAATTTTGGCTGCATTCGGCATAGATCAAGCAACCCTCCGGCAAAGCCTGTCCCGACCTGTCCCGAACTTGTTTCGGGGACTTGATTCGGGACTCAGGACAGCGGCTTTGCCTCTGCCCTTGCTTTGTTCGTCAGTTCCGGTATTTTCAGACTTTGCAAGTCTCGCCAGTGAAACTTTCTAGACCAGCCTCTCAAAAATAGTAAGATATTATGGATGGACACTAATTATTGAAAATATGTTTTTTAAGGTTCCTGAAATTTGCAAGAAATCTTTCAGCAGTCAAACATTGTGTGAAATGTTTATACACTATGTTTTGGATGCTACTGTTAATAACCTTTTTTGAATTTAAGGAATAATTTTTATAATTTTGTTTATCATTGTTAATGATTGGATATTGAAGAAATAAGCTTATCCCTTTGAATATAATAAATTTGTAATGTCTGTTAAGGCATGAAAACTTATATGCTATAAAAACACAAT
>JBNGDT010000049.1:0-2832 GCA_049975305.1 Bacteroidales bacterium
GCCCTGACATGGTCAGCAATCACACGCATGGCAACATCATGTTTTTTCTTTTTTCCGTATTTTACCCCTGCCATAGCAGCAATTTCACGAATCAGCGGTTTAAAAAGGTCGGTGTCATAATTGGATTTTTTGTTCTGAAGTACCATGCACAGGCGTTCAAATCCCATGCCTGTGTCAACGTGCTTTTTGGGCAGGGCTTCAAGTGTTTTATCAGCCTTTCTGTTGTATTGAATAAACACCAGATTCCAGAGTTCTATTACCATGGGGTGATCTTTGTTGACAAGATTCTCACCTGGTTCTTC
Organism: Bacteroidales bacterium; assembly: GCA_049975305.1. GTDB lineage: Bacteria > Bacteroidota > Bacteroidia > Bacteroidales > ML635J-15 > JAQIBY01. Next base: position 303 of record JBNGDT010000049.1, read on the forward strand.
TTTACGTTCTTTGTCGGATCTCATATCTATATGAATTTCCGAGCAGGGGCCACACGGGCCGGTATCCCCCATTTCCCAAAAATTATCCTTTTTACTGCCAGGTAAAATTCTAAAATCATCCACATGTTTTTTCCAATAACTACCTGATTCACTATCCGGCAACAGTCCATCGGCTGAATCTCCTTCAAAAATGGTAACATACAACCTGTCCTTGTCAATTTTATACACTTTTGTAAGCAATTCCCATGCCATGTCAATGGCTTCTTCTTTAAAATAATCACCAAACGACCAGTTCCCAAGCATTTCAAACATGGTGTGATGATAGGTATCGTGGCCAACTTCTTCAAGGTCATTGTGTTTTCCTGATACACGCAAACATTTCTGTGTATTACAAACACGGTTATAAACCGGTTCTTTATTACCCAAAAACACATCTTTAAACTGATTCATCCCCGCATTGGTAAACATCAAGGTAAGATCATCCTTCAAAACCATTGATGCCGAGGGAACTGTTTTGTGGCCTTTGCTTTTGAAATAATCTAAAAATTGCTGTCTTATTTGTTTAGATGTCATAATGTTAACAATTCAGTTAAGCATACTTTTTCATGCTTGCAAATGTACTGCTTTTTTGTAGTTTTGCGCTCTGATTTTTAAAAAATGCTATAAAGTCTCATAATCAAACGCAGGAAAAATAAAGAATAACGATGGCAACAAGGAAGACAACAATAAAATTCAGGATACTTTTTAGAAAAAGTGCCTTTTTCAGGTTATTTTGTTCTGCTGTGATCGGGATTGTTTTGGAGACAATGTGCATTTAACACATCATTTCACTTTAAAAAACAAACTCGCACAAGATAACACACAGATAATCAAACGAATTAAAACAAGTCAGGACAACCTGAAAAATTACAATCATTACCTTGATGTTGTAGCTTTACGTGACAATAAAATAAAGATTATCGTCCGGCAGCCAGTCTCGACATAATTCCCTTTAAATTCAGAAATGCTGGTTTTGGAGGTAGCAATCTGTATGCTTCTTTGTCAGGCCATGAACATTCAGACATTATTATGAATGTATTGGCTGATTTGACAATGCTTGATAAAAAATCTGACATTCAACTGCAATTATGAAGTTCTTGTAGCGTTGGAAAACTCATCTGAACGCATGAAAAATATTCCTGTATTTTATCCGGTTCATCCCAATGATCTGATACGCAACTGGTCTGATTTTGGCTATTGTATCAGTCCCATAAGCAAAACATGGCAATTTCATACGGGCATTGATTTAACGGCACCCCAGGGTAAGGATGTGTATGCATCAGGGGCTGGAAAAGTTACTCATACCGGCTACGATTACAGGGGATATGGAAAATACATTGTTATTAATCATGGTACTGAACATTTCAGGACCCTGTATTCTCATCTCTCAGAAATAGCCGTAACAAAAGGGGACAAAGTTCACCCTGGCAGCGTGCTTGGAAAAATTGGAAATACAGGAGAATCCACAGCTCCTCATCTTCATTTTGAAATTCGCATTGATCACAACTGTGTTGATCCGGATGATTTTCTTATTCCCCTTAATGCTGATGAATACAACGCTGTCCTCAATCAGGCTGCACATAATAACCAGGCAATCTGATTATTAAATAAATTCGTATGAATCAGGGTAACTAATCAGGAAATATTAAACATTTGCAAGCATGTTAACAACCTAAGGTTAATAAATTCATAAGAAATATCCGGATTTCTTGCATATTAAATTTGTATGTTTAAATTTGCAATTCTAATAGTTTGAATGACTGTGAAGATGATATAAAAATGATGGAATTTTATGGCTAAAAAGAAGTATAAATTAAACCCTGTAACATTACGGTATGAACCTGTAAATAAGGGATTCTATACAAAAAAGATTTTACTCTTTCTTTTATGCACATTTGCATTTGGAATGTTATCAATGGTGATTTACCTGCAGTTTTTTGAGAATCCTGATGAACAGAAATTAAAAAATGAGAATGAATTTCTCTCAAATAACCTTATTCAGATCAACAATGAACTGGATAACCTCACAAAAGATTTAGAACAAATAGCAAAACACGATAATCATTTATACCGTGTCATTTACCAGATGGACAGCATCCCTGCAAAAGTAAGAAGATCAGGTTTTGGTGGAACGGACAGGTATTCTGATTTAAAAGGACATCAGTATTCTAATCTTGTTATAACCACGGCACAACGTATTGATGAACTCAGCAAACAACTAAGGGTACAAAAACAATCATTCAATGAAATATCAGAAGTCCTGCAAAGTGAATCCGAACGTGTTCAAAATCTGCCCATCATTCAACCCTTACACAACAAAGATTTAACACGTATTGGCTCCTACTATGGCATACGATTGCATCCCATACTTGGCATTTATAAAATGCATGAAGGCATAGACTTTACTGCACCTACGGGTACACCTGTATATGCTACGGGGGGTGGTATTGTGGTAAAGATTGAATACAGCCGCTCACACAGGGGATATGGC
>JBNGDT010000049.1:2842-13351 GCA_049975305.1 Bacteroidales bacterium
TGGCAATATGGTTATCATTGATCATGGTTACGATGGGCTTACCACACGATACGCACACCTGAACAGCATCAATGTAAAAAGAGGTCAAAAAATTGATCGTGGCGATAAAATAGGAACTGTGGGCAATACAGGTTTATCTACTGCTCCTCATTTGCATTACGAAATCAGACGCAACGGCGAACCAATCAATCCCCTGTATTATTATATTGACATCAGTCCTGATCAATATGATGAATTGTTACAACTTGCTCAATTGCCCGGCAAATCTTTTGACTAAATGTGCCGTTTCGTTTTTCGTTTTCTTTTTATTATTTCGGGAAGAAAAACATGCTCGAAAAAAGGTAATATTAATTCATTTTTTGTCCCGGTTTTAATACCTTTAAGCCCAAAATACATTTGTGAGTGTTAATAAATTATGTTCATTTTCTAAAAACTATAAATTATGCCAAAAATATCTGTAAAAGCTCAGGCCATGCCTGAATCTCCTATTCGTCGACTGGTACTTTATGCCGATCAGGCAAAACGTCAAGGCAAAAAAGTGTATCACCTGAACATTGGACAGCCCGATATACCAACACCACAAGTAGCCATGGATGCCATTAAAAACATCAATGATAAAGTACTGGCATACAGTCATTCGGCAGGCAATCCTTCCTATCGGAAAAAACTATCGGAATATTACCACACCGTTGATATTGACGTAAAACCCGATGAAATGCTCATTACAACAGGCGGGTCGGAAGCCATTACTTTTGCTTTCATGATTACCATGAATCCTGGTGATGAAGTGATCATCCCTGAACCTTTTTATGCCAATTACAACGGTTTTGCCGTTACTGCAGGCATTACCATCAAACCCATCACATCCAGTATCAATGAAGATTTCAGTTTGCCCCCCATAGAAAATTTCGAAAAACTCATCACTGAAAAAACAAAAGGCATTGTGATATGCAACCCCAACAATCCTACAGGGTACTTATATTCTGAAGATGAGCTCAGGCAACTTGAAAAACTTGTCAAAAAATACGACCTGTATTTGTTTTCCGATGAAGTATATAGGGAATTTTGCTATGATGGTCATGAACATTTTTCGGTGATGAACCTGAAAGACATCCGGGACAATGTGATCATGATGGACTCCGTATCAAAACGCTACAGCATGTGCGGGATCAGGGTTGGATGTATAGTCAGCAAAAATAAAGATATTATAGCTGCTGCACTAAAGTTTGGCCAGGCCAGGTTATGTCCTCCATATCTGGGGCAGGTTGCTGCTGAAGCCGCTGTTGATACACCAAAATCCTATTTTGATAAAGTATATAATGAGTACATTCAACGCCGGGATTACATGGTTAAGCGTCTTAACCAAATGAAAGGCGTAAAAAGTCCGCTGCCCAAGGGTGCATTTTACACCACTGCACAATTACCGGTTGATGATACCGACAAATTTGCAAAATGGCTGCTGGAAGATTTTGACTACCATGGGCAAACCGTAATGCTGGCTCCTGCATCAGGCTTTTACAGCACACCAGAGCTGGGCAAAAAAGAAGTACGCATAGCGTATGTGCTCAACATAAATGAACTGGAAAAAGCAATGGACTGCCTTCAGGAAGCGCTGAAAGTGTATCCGGGGAAAACGCTGTAAAAAAACATTGCTGGATCTCAATGAAATATAATATATTTATCCGAACATATAAAACCATAGAAAACCATGGAAATTACCGGAAAACTTATGCAGATCAACGAGCCTGTGACAGGTGAATCATCACGTGGCCCCTGGAAAAAACAAGAATTCATCATTGAAACAGAAGAACAGTTTCCCCGAAAAGTTTGTTTGTTAAACTGGAATGATAAAGTTGACATTACAGGATTAAAACCCAATGATTACATCAAAGCTTCCATTAATATTGAAAGCCGGGAATTTAAAGGCCGATGGTTTACAGATGTAAAAGTCTGGAAAATCGAACCTGTTGATAAAAATGCGTCGAATACACCACCGGTTGATGATATTCCATTGCCTGGCCCTGATGAAATCACTGATGACCCTTTTGCTGATGATTCAGGAAATGACGAGGATCTGCCATTTTAACCGGGGACATTGCCAGTTTCCGATAGAAAGATGTGATTCTTACATCAAGCCCCGAAGGGGTGACATCCTTGTGACCACGGGTATAGCTTGCGGAACCCGTGGGTACACAAACACCCGCAAGCCCTGCATTGCTGCTCTATCCCAATAAGTAAAGGGTTTTACAGTGGTACGGTGAAAGACCGGTGGCTTCGATGAGCCGGTGATTTCGAGACGATTTTCGTACCTCAAATCCCTCAATCACCTGTGTCATTCTATTAAAGGGAACCCTTTCCTTCAAATGTACGAATTTAGGAACTACCGCATACTAAAACCCCCGACCCCGAATGGGGTCGAACATGAATAACCCCGGATAAGAGAGGTTTACCGACCGTAATCCGTGGGTTACACAAACACCACATGGACGCTTTTGGCGGGATTTTTGATGCGATAGCTTGCCAGCCGGGAGGATGGCACTCAAAATCGTGACAAAAGCACACTTCAATCTGTCAAACGGAAATTGTCCAGGTCTTTGAGCACCGGAAATTTTTCCCTGAAAGCCATCAAATCATCCTTATCAATAATACCTGAAACAAACTTTTCTTTATTCCCAGCATTAAGCAACTCATTGCCTTTGGCATCAAACAACAAACTATATCCCTGGTATAACAGGTTTCTTCCATCCTTTCCCACCCTGTTGACACCGGCAACATACGCCTGGTTTTCAAGTGCCCTTGCTTTAAGCAAAGATTTCCACACATCAGCGCGTGGAGCGGGCCAGTTTGCCACATAAATTAATAAATCATAATTCATTGTATTCCTGCTCCATACCGGAAAACGAAGGTCATAACACACCAGTGGCATGATGCGCCAGCCCATAACATCCACCAACAATTGCCTGTGCCCGGCAGAATAATGATTGTGCTCATCTCCCATACGAAACAGGTGTTTTTTGTCATAATGCGCTTCAGAACCATCGGGAAAAATAAAATACAAGCGGTTATAACACTTTCCTTCCTCGCACACAATCATGGAAAAGACAATGGATGTTTGCGTTTTTTTGGCCATATCTGCGATGGCATAAAAATCTTCAGATTTGTGTGGCCTTCCCATTTTTTCCACATTCATGCTAAAACCGGTTGTGAACATTTCAGGGCAAACAAGCAAATCTATGTCATGCAGATACTGTTCGTTCAACCACAGCTTTTCAATATTTTTCTGCGGTTGTTCCCATATAAGATCAGCCTGATAGAGTGCGATATTCAATGTCTTAAATTTCATTTTCTAACCTATGTTGGCAAAAATTCCAATTTCAAAGTTCAAAGTTCAAAATAAATCCAAAACCAAAAAAAATCAAAAAATAACAACTTCATCCTTTCACTGTTTCGTGCTACGTGTTTCGTTCATTCAAAGTTTTGTGCAATCGTGCTATCATACCTTCATGTTATATTTTTGGGCAGCTTAACCGTCTTCGGCTGCTAGTGCCGGACGTCCATGGCTGTTCGTGCAGGCAGGACAAAGGAGCTTCCTCCGGTCGCTCTTTGCTCTGCGCACTCACAAGCCATTTCCTTCCGGCAGCTAATCCGCCTCCGCCGGGCTGCGGGAACCTCATCTAAAATTAGTCTTTGAAAACACCAAACTTTATCCCTTACTTGTTTCGGGAACCTTTCCGTCCAGCTTTCGTGCTATCCCGCCATCGTGCCTTCGTTCCATCGTTCCTTCGTGCTTTCGGGTTGGGTTATTGTTTTGCATAAGGGTTGAACTTTTCAGGATGTTTCCCTGTTACACCGGCAAATGTCAGTTTTAATTCATTTATAAAATTTTTATCACCTGGTACGGGATCAAACACTCGCAAGACATCCAGTTCTTTCTGTTTATAATCTATTTTTCCTACAACCAATGGCACATTTGCACGTTTGGCTATACGTATTGCCCCTGTTTTCCAGACATCAACCCGCTTACGTGTTCCCTCAGGTGTGATAACAAGCAAAAAAGAATCCATTTCTTCAATTTTGTTGATAAGGTTGTCAATCAAATCATTGGGTTTACTTCTGTCCACAGGTATTCCACCAAGGGCTTTTAAAATAAATCCCAATGGCCACTTAAACATTTCTTTTTTTATCAAAAACCGGGGTTTCAATCCCACGTACATAAAATAAAGCTTGCCCCACACAAAATCCCACATACTGGTGTGTGGTGCCATCACACACACAGATTTTGGCAACGCAGGATAATAACCGGTTATTTTCCATCCCGCCAGTTTCAGCATGCAATATGCAAATGCTTTTCTCATAAGATTTCAATGATTTTTACATCTGGAGAATGCTTTAAGCGGTCAATCAAATCATCAGCACACTGCAGCCTGATACCTATTTTCATTTTACAATCCGTTGTAAATTCACGTTCACTTACTTCAAGGTTTTGCTCATGAATCAAGCGGTTAACACCATCCATCACCTCATAATCGAACTGAATCCTCAGGTATTTCCGGCGTGTTAATTTAATGATTTCAGCTTTGCTAAGTGCCTGATGAGCTGCGGTTTTATAAGCATTGATCAATCCGGGGATACCCAGTTTTGTTCCTCCGAAATACCTGACTACCACAACAAGCACATTTGTTATATTGAATGACCGTATCTGTCCCAGCACAGGGTCTCCTGAAGAATGAGCCGGTTCGCCATCATCGTGAGCGCTGAATTGCGTTTTATCTGCTCCTAAGACATAAGCATATACGTGATGCCTGGCATTGAAATGTTGCTTGCGGAGATGTTCAAGTTTTTCTTCAATTTCAGATACCTTTTCAACCGGGTAAGCGTACGCAAGAAATTTACTGCCTTTATCTTTAAAGCCCCCTTCAGAAGGCTCACGGATACTCAAATATGTATCAACATCATTTGACATAAATCATTTAGTAATGTATAATATTCCAATTGCAATTAAACAAATGATTACCCCTGCCCAATTGAGCTTACTCAAACGTTCTTTAAAGAACACATATCCTATAAATGCCGACAAACTGACAATACCGATGTTGTTGATGCCAAAAATAACAGAACTATCAAAAATATCGGAATTCAATGCACGGATGAGGAAATATATTGACCCGTAATTTACAATTCCAAGGCCGGTACTAAGCAGAACAAGCCTGATTTGTTTAAAATATTGAAAATACCGCGGTTTAAAAAACATGATGATCAAACCAGAGACAAAAGATATGATGAACAAAAAGCAGGTAAATATGGATGACATTTCATCATTCACATACTCTGCCTGCGCATATTTAACAAGGGAATCAACAATTCCCATCCCGGCAAACAAAACCAGGGGAACCCAAAACTGTTTATTGAATTTTCCGTTTTTCTGCTTTTTATTCACAGCCATTACCAAACCACCAAACGCCAAAATCATACCCACCACCTTAATGTATGGCAAGGCTTCTTTGTAATAAATAATTGAAAACAAAATAGGAATTACTACAGACATTTTGCTTGCCAGTGTTGTGATTGACATACCGGAATGAATGGAGGAATAGCCGATCACAAAAAACATCAAAATAAACAACAATCCTATCAGAACAGCCACCGGTACCCATACTTCATTAAACACATTCAGCATTACTTTGCGGTTTGGGCTAATAATAATACCTATCAAACCCGCCACAAAATAATTGATTACAATGGCATTCAGGTTGGGGAGTTTATACCTGTCAAGCAACTTAAAAAACACGAAAATGCCGGTTGCCGATAATATAGTTAACAATACCCAGATCATAACTTACATTTTTCCGCAATATACAAAGAAGCCGCAATAGGTTATTTTTTAAACAGTTGAAATAGAAAACGGCAGGTGATGAATTACATTCTCAGTTTTTCATCGATTTCGGTGATGTACTCTTTATATTTTTTGTTTGTTTCGATGAGATTATTCACTGTTTTACAAGCATGCAATACCGTGGCATGATCTTTCCCTCCTATATTGGCACCAATAACAGCAAGCGATAATTTTGTCATGTTCTTAGCAAAATACATCGCAATTTGCCTAGCCTGGACAACTTCGCGCTTCCGCGATTTGGAATTAAGATTGTCAACAGACAAACCAAAATAATTGCACACCACTTTCTGAATATAATCAATGGATATCTCGCGCTCAGAGTTGGATACAAGTTTGTCAATCATGTTTTTGGCAAGTTCAATCGAAATTTCTTTGCGGTTCAGTGTAGATTGAGCAAGCAAAGAAATCAATGCCCCTTCGAGTTCACGAATGTTTTCAGAAATATGCGATGCAATATATTCCAGCACTTCATCAGAGATAGTTATTCCGTCCTGGTAAGATTTTTTCTTAAGGATGGAAATGCGTGTATTAAAATCCGGTTTCTGCAAATCGGCTGACAACCCCCATTTAAAACGGCTCAAAAGGCGATCATTCAGTCCCTGCATATCAACCGGTGGTTTATCTGAGGTCAACACCAATTGTTTTCCCAACTGATGCAGGTGATTGAATATGTGGAAAAACACATCCTGAGTGCCTTCTTTTCGTGCAAAATATTGAACATCATCAACGATAAGCACATCTATCATCTGATAAAAATGCACAAAATCATTGCGGTTGTTTTTGCGTGTTGCTTCGGTATATTGGGTTTGAAATTTGTTTGCATCCACATACAGCACTGTTTTCTCCGGAAATCTCTTTTTTACTTCTATGCCGATGGCTTGTGCCAAGTGTGTTTTACCAAGCCCTGCAGCACCATAAATAAACAAGGGATTAAATGCTGTTCCACCGGGTTTTTCTGATACTGCATATCCGGCAGATCGTGCAAAACGATTGCACTCACCTTCAACGAAATTATCAAACGAGTTTTCAGAATTCAATTGTGGGTCAACATGCATTTTTTTCAACCCGGGAATGACAAAAGGATTTTTTATAGATTCACTGTCTTTATCAACAGGAATCTGAACTGGTCTGTTGTAAAGACCGGATTTATCACTGGTTGGTATTTTGACTGTATATGGTTGTTTGGAAAATCCTTTGTCTCCCATCACTACGTTATACTCCAACTTTACACCTGGTCCGATGACTTTAGTAAGGCTTTTTTTCAGCAAATCAATGTATTGTTCTTCAAGAAACTCATAGAAGAATGTACTTGGTACCTGTATAGTCAAAACGTTGTCTTCCAGTTTTAATGGTTTGATAGGCTCAAACCACGTTCTGAAATTAACCTTCGGCACATTGTCGCTGATTATCTTCAGACATTCATTCCATGCTTTTTCGACATCTTTAACCATCAATTGCCACTTTTTTCACTCAATAAACTTCGGTTTTAATTTGATTGGATTTCCCCTGCAATATGAAAAAAATATATCACCTGACCAAATCAAAATTCACTTTTTTTTCTAATTTATTTTTATGTTTATAAGTTTAAACAGGTTATATTCACAAAATATTAATACTCTTATAAATCCAGTACAAATGTGCAATTCCCAAATTTCATCGGTTTTACATCTGCAATTTTGGGATGATAAAAGTAGAACATTTTTTTAAGACTAAAAAGCTTTTTAAAAAATAATTTCTCATTATTCTTTTTCTGAAAACCTGATGCGAATACCCTTTTGTTTTTTATCCGACATCATGTGCCATTCATCTTTACTTTTCCTGAGATTAACGAAACCTGAATCCTTCTCAGAAAACAAAAAAAGTTTATCAATATCGTTTAAAAAAACTTCATACAGTTGATTTTTTTCCTGCGTGTGCAGGCTTTTTATTTCAGATATAATCTTTATGTTGCCGGATTTCACGAGATATACGGAATCCTGACCTGCACTGCTATACCGGACATGAAGCAATACATCATAATCAGAATTGTTTTCAAAAACAAGCTGATAATTGTGCAGGAGCATCCCGGTGCCAATAAACAACAATGAAAAGGCAACGAGGAAAAAAATCAGGATTTGTGAAATTTTTTTTCTTCTCATAAATTTTTTATAGGTTTAATCTCTGATTAAAATGCAAAGTTAATGAAAATATGTGTGTTTTGTGGATCAAGCACTGACCTTGACCATCGATATTATGACAGTGCCGCTAAAATCGGCACGCTGATAGGAAAATCCGGGCATTCCATTATTTATGGTGCAGGTAAAATTGGCATCATGGGTGCACTGGCAGATGCTGCAAGAAAAGAAAATACATACATTACAGGAGTAATCCCGCAAAAACTAAACATCAAAGGGGTGGTGTCAGAATATGATGATGAACTGATTGTTACAAAAGATATGCAATCCAGGAAATCCCTTATGCGGCAAAAAGCAGATGCTTTCCTAACTTTACCTGGTGGTTTTGGAACACTCGAAGAAGTAATGGAGGTAATCACACTCAAACAGTTACAATACCATAAAAAAGCTATCGTGATATTGAATATATTTGGTTATTATGATACGCTTTACTCCCATTTTGAACACATGTACACCAACGGATTTACCAATAAGAATTACCGCAAGCTGTATTCTTTTGAAACAAACGAGGAAGACGCCATAAAGGCCATCAACACATATAAGCACAAACATGTTTATGATAAATACCTGAAAAATTAAATGTCAAATTTGCTCAATATAGCAGCACAATTCTATCCGGGCTTACCCCCACCAGGATTGATCATGGATTCTGCAAAACCACTCCCCGTGCTTGTTGATGACCTGGAAAAGGCATTGAAAAATTACCCGCTCAAATACAGGAAAAGAGCTATGTTTGTGTTTACGGAACTTATGCAAAACATTCACAAGCATCAAACCGGAAATGACGGAATGGTGCTTATATGGAAAACTAAAACAGAAATCATTTTTACCGGCATTAACAGTATCAGCATGCCTAATCTAAAGACCATTGATAAAGAAGTCAAATCGGCCAGAACACTAACGGACAATGAACTAAAAAACGAGATAAAATCGAGGTGGCAACACACCAATAATCCTGGTACGGGACTGTTACAAATCATCCGGAAAAGTCATCATTTCCCGGACATCAACTATACAACAATAAAAAACAAGTTATTTTTTTCAATAAAAATTCACATCCATGTCCATTGAACTGATAAAAGAGACAACTGACTCGCCTGCATTGTTGTTCGACAAAAGCAACAACAAATTGATTATGAAAGGGAAATCCATAGCTGAAGACCCACGGTCATTTTACATTAACACCACCACGCTCATCCGCAATCTGATAAATGAGAACAATAAGGTTGATACGGTGGCATTTTGTTTTTCGTATTTCAACACCCTGTCAGCCAAATACATTTTTGACCTGATGAAAACAATTCAGGCCACTATACCTGCAGTGAGCATTGAATGGCAATACGAACAAGATGATGAAGATATGCTGGAAAGCGGTGAGGATTTTGAAGACATGCTTTCTGCAGATTTTGTTTTTATTTCCCTGTAATTACACCGGCATCTCTGAAATAATACTCATACTTGCTATGCTTTCCTGTTGTAAAACACTATCTTTGCCATTCCAAATTCGTTACATTGAATAAAATATAACTTTGTTCGAATCGTTCACATGAAATATGACGCATTGAGTAAAATTGTCATGATTTATTTTTGATGTAGAGTATGGGAAAATTGAATATGCAATGAAAAAAGTAAATTTTACGTTGACAATCGTATGTATCCTTGGTGTAATCATTTGCCACGGACAACCTGATAATATAAAAAACACAACTGACACAACCAGGACAGAAATTGGGATAACAGCAGGCATATATAACAATAACATTTTCCGTTTTACAGAACTCCGCAAAACAAGTAAGTTTGATGATGGACCGGGCATACAATACGGATTGAATTTTATGTTGCCCATGGATACACACCTAAGCATGGGGTTTGGCTTGCATTATATAAAAACTAAAAACAAGTACCATTCTCTTATTTTGCAACCCGATACCCCCGAAACATACACGCATTACACTGAACTGATATATTTGCCTGTGCGTTTTCGCTATGAGCTTACAAAATGGCTGTTTCTACAGGGAGGTTTATCCATCAGCATTGAATTACAAAACGAAAACAATTTAAATCAAAACGGGATGGGAGTACTTGGTGGCGCTACAATTCACTACAGCCCTTTTAGGAACCTGAATTTTGGCATTGAACCTGAATTGCATCTAACATCATTATTTCCAGTGCCACAGGAATTTTACCATCATCATTTTTTTTTGGCGGGAGTAAATACCCGGGTAGCGTGGTATTTTTAAGAACATCACACTTTATTTCATGACTTTTTTATTTCCATACGGGGAACCCCTTAGAAAAGTCACCAATTTCTTGTAGATTTGTATGCCATGAAGTGGCTTGACAACATACTGGAGTCTAACCTGAACGCCATATTATTAACGGTCATGATACACCTTGTGCTTGTATTTTTGTTACTTCTGATACAGCTTCATCCCCCTGAAC
>JBNGDT010000050.1:0-3364 GCA_049975305.1 Bacteroidales bacterium
GAGGGCGGGAAAGCTAAACCTTTAAACACAACAACGTGGTGAAACTAAACAGTTACTGGTTCAACTGCACTTGAGATTGGCATTGAAATTAACGAACCACTTACCGGACGTAAGTATGAATACAAACTTTTTCCTTTGAGTACAAAAGAATTAATTGAAGACAAAGGAGTTCTTATGACCAGGCAGTTGCTTGAAAACCGGTTAATATTCGGCTCGTATCCGGATATTATTAACAATGTCGGGGATGCAAAAGAGTTGCTTTATAATATTACAGACAGTTACTTGTTTAAAGATATATTGTCCATGGAAAATATTCATAAGCCGACATTACTTTAAAATATCCTGACAGCCTTGGCTTGGCACTACAAATAGTACAGCAAGTGTCTTTCAACGAAATTGCCCAATTAACAGGGGCAGATTCAAAAACTGTGGAACGCTATGTTGAGTTGCTTGAAAAACGTTTGTTATTTTCAGGCTGCCTGCTCTGAGTCGTAATATGAGAAACAAACTAAAGAAAAGTAAGAAGATTTATTTTTTCGACAATGGCATCAGGAATACCATAATAAGAACATTTAACCCGCTAAATTTACGGCAGGATGTAGGTGCTTTATGGGAAAACTTTTTTTGTAATTATCTGTTTTTCTTTGTTTTAGAGGCTGATGAGTAGTTATGAGCAATCAATGAAACTGCATTTTTCCCCCTTTATCCACAATCACTTTCACAGCCCTGTTGCCACGGAAAACAGCTTCGTACATTTTTTCGCCCCGATGGTCATAATAAACCACTTTGCCTTCTTTCATGCCGTTTTTATAATTGATTTCTGATTTCAAACGTCCGTAGTCGTACCATGTTTCCCATTTGCCATGAGGTTCGCCTTCGTCGTTGTATTTTTCCTGGCGCACCAGGTCGCCGTGTTCATTGTACATTTTCCATATTCCCACCTTCACCCCATGGTTGTATTCACCTTCCATGCGAATTTTTCCCTGCATTGAATATTTTTTGTATGTTCCGTGAAGTACGGGTTTTTTGTTGTACTCATAATACTCGATGTATTCTGTTTCTTCTATAGGCTCCTGGATATAATTTTCAATTAGTTGTGTTTTTCCGTTGGGATACCAATAGGAAGCTTTGCCGGAATACAGGCCGTTTTCGTAATTTACTTCTGCCTTTTTAACGCCAGTTTCATAATAACTTGTCCATGTTCCCTGCATCACACCGCCAGTATAAAGTCCTTTCATTTTTAACTGGCCGTTTTCAAAATATTCTTTCCATTCACCGGTTTCATACCCCATGTTGTATTGTCCTTCTCGAAAAATATTCCCGTTTTCGTAGTAAATGGTATAATCGCCATGTCGCAAATCATCTTTATAATTGATTTTTTTCCATACCGTTCCGTCATCATACCAGAATGTCCATTCACCCTGCATTTTTCCCATCTCATAATGCCCTTGGTTGCCTTTGTTCCCTGATGAACGATAATAAGTCCAGAGCCCATGTTGCTTGTCATTTTTGAAGTATCCTTCAATATCAGGGGTGCTGTCGCTATGAAACCATTTGGCTTCTCCTGATTTTTGACCATTATCAAAATGCATGATGGTTTCTGTCTGCCCGTTTTGGTAATATTTGGTTTGTCTGCCATGTTGTATTCCCATGTTGTAATTGGCAAGGTTACGCAGCTTTCCGTTTTGGTAATAAAATTTCCATGCCCCGTGTTTTTTTTCATTATTTAGCATGCCTTCCATCGCCAAATTTCCATTGGGATACCAGACTTTGTTTTCCCCGTTTTGATAATTGAGGATGGATTTTTTATTGCCGTCTTTAAAATATTCTGTCCATGTGCCGGTGCGTTCTCCGGATTCAAATTTTCCTTTGGCTGCAAGGATACCATTTTCGTGATAAAACTCCCATATACCTGTTTCCAGCCCGTTTTTCACATCGCCTTCTTTTCTTTTTTCACCATTTTCATAATAATCAACAAAACGGCCGTTGCCATCTGTTACAATTTGCTGCCCATCTTTATTCCAGGCATTGAGGTATTTTCGTGGTTCTGTATCAAAATTCAGGGTGTAATGGATGTTGCCGTCAGGGAAATAATATGTCCACGTGCTGTCGCGATGATTATCTGAAAAATGGGCTTCTGTTTTGATGTTTCCATTTTCATACCACTCGGTGTATGATCCCATTTGTATGCCATCCCGGAAATTACCTTCATTTTTTTTGTTGCCATTTTCGTAATAATAAATCAATTTCCCGTTTACCACGCCTTCGTTATAATCCGTTTCCTGGATAAGTTGTCCATATTTGTTGTAATACTTCCAACGGCCAAATTCAAGGCCCAGCTTCATCATGCCTTCACTTTCTACGGTACCATCTTTGTATTTGAATGTTTTATGTTGGTATTCCTGTCCAAAATCCATCAATGGCAATAACATCAACACAACAAAAATCAAATGCAGCTTTTTCATCTTTCTATGTAATAATTTTTACAAAACTAAATAAAAATACAGATTCTTGAACATTTAAAGGAACGTAACTACTCGGTGCTAAAATTAAAAGACAGACGCGCACAATTTTCACCGCAGACCAAAGACGCTTTTCACCGCAAAGACGCAAAAACGCAGAGAAATAAAAAAGAGTAACTGTCAAATTTATTTTGAACAATTTCAATGATAGAATTTGAAAATATATAAGTGGTCAAAAATAGAATAAATAATACCGTTCCGGTTAATTTGTTATCCGGTGGCAAATGTAGCACAATGTTACTGTTTTTCTGTTTTCTTTAATAATTTTGTGCAGATTTTTAACACAAAAACACAGTTATGACAAAAATCAAAAGCATTAAGACGATTCAGACTGAAATTGATGGAACTTCATTCACAT
Source organism: Bacteroidales bacterium (assembly GCA_049975305.1). Taxonomy (GTDB): domain Bacteria; phylum Bacteroidota; class Bacteroidia; order Bacteroidales; family ML635J-15; genus JAQIBY01. Next base: position 2,881 of record JBNGDT010000050.1, read on the forward strand.
CGGAATACCTTGAATACAACGATGACAATGATTTGACACTCAGCATTAAATACGATGCCGATGGAAACGTGATAGAAAAAATAGAGAACATCTATAAAGATGGTAAAAAAGTCATAGAAGAGAATTACATCTCCGAAGATGAACTGGCAGAAGAACACCATTTTGAATATGATCCCGATGGGAAATTAAAAACAGAAAAAATCCATTATGCAGAAGGGTATTCAGCCACCAGGCATTTCATCAGGGATAAAATCAAAAGAGAACTCAGGATAGAGGAAGTGGATGAAAACGGGGATATTGAAGAACTCACCGTACAGAAATATGATGAAAACGATCAACTGATCGAAAAAACAGGGTATGACTATCACGGCAAGCTTGACAATGCTGTCAGGATTACTTATAATAACAAAGGACAGGTTATTGTGCAGGAAGAATATGAAAAAATAATGAAAAAACCGGTACGCATCCGTGAATACTCATACAC
>JBNGDT010000050.1:3374-13287 GCA_049975305.1 Bacteroidales bacterium
CTCATACACTGAAAATGGCAATATTGAGAGTATGATAGTAAAAAACCGCAAGCATAAAGTCATTGACAGTTTTGTGCTGGAGTATGACGATGAAGGTCATTTGTTGAAGCAACAATCGGCACAATCAGGTATCATTTTCCGGGAATATGAAGGGGATTTGCTGAAAAAAGAAACACATACCAACGCCGCAGGCAACATCATAGCTCAAACCGAATATGACTACGATGAATATGGAAATGTCATCAAAGAATCAAACGAAATGGTAAAGAAAGTGTATGAGATTCAGTATGGTGATTGATAGGTGTTGTTGATTTGTTTCATCCCCAAAATGTTGAGCCTGATATTTAACTAATTACAAATATTTTGTCATGCATTTAAAACATTTTTATTACCTTTGAGTGTTACCTCATTTCGATGATTGTTGTTACTAAAAAAGAATAATTTACAGAATGAATAAGCATATCATATTCTTTATATTGATTTGTTGTTTATCACAAATATTATGGTCACAACCTGCCAATAACCGTTTTAGGGATGAAGGATTTAGCCTTAAGGTTGACGATAATGACAATGTTTATATTAGCGGATATACCAAGTCATTAGGCAATGGAAACCGAAATGCTTACATCGCAAAGTTTGATAATTCAGGAAATTTTATCAAAGAAGTCTTTTGGGGGAAAAATGAAACTGATGAATTCAGAGATATCATTTTGAAAGACAATAATATATATGCAACAGGTATTTCATATTGGCGTGGGGGAAATTCCATTGAGATGATATTTGCTTTGTATAATTCAGAGCTTGAGCTTCAATGGATTACTAATTTTGGAGGATTAGCTTGGCAATATGGTTATTTTATTGAAACGTTATCAAATGGAAGCATTCTTTTTGGTGGAATGGACAGGGAGTGTGGTCTTGGGCGTCCATTGATTGTGAAGACAAATGATGTAGGTGATGTCTATTGGGTAAAAAATATGGGGGAATGCAGTTCACTATATCCTGTGGATGTTATGGAATCAACATCCGGAAATTTGACATTTCTTTGTTCCCTGGGCGGATTTTTTAATTATGGTACGTTGTGGAGTTCCGCTAGTATCCATGATGCTGATATATTGTTATTAAATACTGATTTTGATGGTAATGTTTTGCATATTGACACCATTGGAGGAAATCAGCATGATATTCCTGTAAAATTAGAGTATGTAACACCGGATAAATCTCTACTGCTTGCCCATTCTCAATCATGGACAGAAAATAAAAACTTTGATATATGTTTATTTTTTCTCAATGGAGACAATACCATTGATGATGTCAAAACTTTTGGTGGTAATTCATTTGAATATGCAGCAGATATGGATATTGATGCTGATGGGAATATTCATATTATTGGTACAAATGCAAGTTATACACAACATCCTGTCATTTATTATCTCAAACTGGATCAGCAAGGTAATATTATTGATGAAAAATATCTGCTGACTGAAATAAAAGGATATGGTGCATCAATTGAAGTAAAAGATACTTCGATTTACATTTTAGCAAATCTTTTCCCCGAAGATGATTTCGGGAAAATGGTATTGATGAAAAACTTTGAACCCTGTGATACTTTTGATTCAGAAAACATTCAGCCTATTGTTGAAATTTATCCAAATCCGGTTTCCGGTCAGTGCAGAATTGATACTTATGGGATGTTTGATGATGACAATAACATTAAGATCAATATTTACGGAATAAAAGGAACCCTGGTAAAAACATTTACCTATTATGGCAATTATAATGTTATGGATTTGTCAGATGTCGCATCCGGTCATTATATTGTGGTAATTAATGGTGATAAACGTCGAATCACAAAAAAAATAATTGTGAAAAATGAATAATAAAATAACTTATTTAATCATATCTGTGTTGCTGATATTGCTATCAGGAAATGTATTTCCTCAGCATCATGAAAAGTATTTATTTGTAGGACATACATACCGTGATCCTTATCTAATAGACACAAGGCTTGAAAATTTAAACACTGATATTTATAAATATATTTGGTTGGGTGGAGATATTTGTTCTGATACATTTTTAGACTATCAGTCTTTGGATTACCTTCAACAACATCTTAACATCTGTGGAGAACATAACTACTGGTCACTCGGAAATCATGATGCAAGAAATGGGAACATAGACTGGTACATTGATTTTACCGGAAAAAAAACGTATTATGCAGACTATTTCCCAAATGTAAGTGCTTTTGTTTTTGATACAAACCTGTCGCCAGGGGATTGTGAAAATCTGGATAACCAATATCGGCAGTTTGTGAATTTATGTGACACTATATCACAGTCTTCATATCTGTTGTTGTTTTTCCACTGGGGTTTGTGGTATGATGTTCCCGGATTACCGCAGCCAGGGCATTATTGTCACAGCAGCCAAAAATACTGGAATGCAAACTGTGATTCTGTCAATAATAATTTTGTTAATTCCGTTTATCCACATCTTATTGATGTTCAGAATAAAGGTATCGAAGTGATTTGTATTATGGGGGATATGGGGGCCACTTATAAAAGCATTGATTATGTTTCTGATCATGGTATTCGTTTTCTTGGATGCGGATTATATAATCATTTGACAGCAAATATAAATGAAAGGTATGCTGAAAATAATGATCGTGTCCTTGTTTTTGATCATAATATTGATGCAGATATACTTACCTATGAATATCAGGATCTGGATAGTCTTCTTCATGTTCAGGATGGATGGACATACCTTACCAAGCATGAATTTTCATATTCAGATAGTTATGACAGCACAAATATTGTACATGAATATGCTGATAATTATGTTTATTTACTATCCCCTGATGATAGTCTTTTAGTTTTTGATGAAGAAGTAAATTTTCAGGGAACAGTAGAGATAAGCTTTACACTTGCAGTAAAAGCACAAGGAGCATTTAATGGTTCTTTATATGCCAAATTTAGTTATCTGGATAATAATAACAACCTTGTAAATGAAGATTTTTATCCTATAGAAAATATACTTGATAATGAGTGGCAGTATAATTCTCACGGATTCAATGTGGATGGAAATAATTTTACACGGATGCAGTGTTTTCTGAAATCTGATTTATCAACTTCTGTAAAACTCAATGATATTGTCCTCAAATACAAATAATTAACCATTTATAAATATAAACCAAATATTGTATAAGATTGAGCTCACTAATGTTTCCAGTATTCATTAACCAGTATTCATTAAAGAATTTTTATCTTTATCCTAAAAAATTGATGATTTAACATTATCATGCTAAAAAATAAATCCATAGCCGTTGTTATACCTGCTTTGAATGAAGAGGTAAAAATTAAATCCGTCATTCAATCCATCCCCGATTTTGTTGATATAGTCTTTGTAGTCAATGACGGCTCTATTGATAATACAGCTAAAGTTGCATCTGAATCGCAGGCTGTTGTTTGTTAACATCACACCGAAAACTCCACATTGTCCGGGCTGATTAAATCCTGGTACTGAAAACGCAGATACAACTGGGCCACTGCAAGCACATCTTTTTCACAGTAAGCAGCAATGCGTTTGATGTCTTTGTCTTTGTAATACACACTTGCCACTTCTGAGCCATCAATATCATCTTTGGGAGTAGGGATGCCAAAAATCGTTGTCAGCAAATCCAGCGAAGTAAAATGTTTGTAATCGCCGAATTTCCACAGGTTCATGGTATCGAGATGTTTCACTTCCCATGGTTTTTTGCCAGCCAGGTCAAAAAGGTCAGGCAGGGGAATGCGGTTGACAAGCATACGGCGTGCTACATAAGGCACATCAAACTCCGAGCTGTTGTGCCCGCACAGGTATTTTTCGCCGCTGCGGCAAAACTGGTTAATCATATCGGCAAAATGTTGCAACAATTCAGCTTCATTATCCCCATAATAGGATTTACAGCGAAAAATACGATTATCATTTTTCATGCTAATATGGCCAACAGAAATACAGACTATTTTTCCAAATTCTGCATAAATACCTGCCCGCTGATAAACATCCCTGGCGGTTTCTTCTTCTTTGCGAAAATACGTGGATTTTTTGTCCCACAATTTCTGCATATTTTCAGGCAATTCATCAAATGATGAAGTACCCGGAACAGTTTCAATATCAAAAAAAACAATGCTACTTAATGGTATATCATTCATAATGTCACAGTTTTAGGTTTCTTCGAATAAAATGGGTGAGGATATCAATGGCAATTTTGTTTCTACCACCTTGAGGTACAATGATATCGGCATATTTTTTTGTTGGTTCAATGAATTGCAGATGTGAGGGTTTTACTGTTTTTTCATACCGTTCCAGCACGGTATTTACTGATCTGCCGCGTTCCACGATGTCCCTGTTTATTACACGTATTAACCTGTCATCAGCATCTGCATCCACAAATACTTTCAAATCCATCATATCACGAAGCCCTTTATCGGCCAAACACAAAATTCCTTCAATGATGATGACTTTTTGAGGTAGGACTTCGATGGTCTCATCAGCCCTTGTGCAGGTCAGGTAGGAATAAATTGGTTGTCTCACGGTTTTCCCGTTTTTTAAATCAGACACATGTGCTTTTAACAATTCCCATTCAATTGAATTCGGGTGATCAAAATTAATTTTGCGTCGTTCTTTTAATGGCAGGGAACTGTTATCTTTATAATAGCAATCCTGTGGTAGTAACGCAATTTCTCCGTCGGGGATGTTCTCACTTATTTTCTTTACCACGGTTGTTTTTCCTGACCCTGTTCCGCCTGCTATACCAATTATTAACATACTTGGTTTTTATGTTTTTTTCCTAATTTTGTTTGTTCATTGTTTCTGATTGTAAATGTAAAAAATTATCTAAAAAAAATGCAGGAAGCACCACTTTATCCGATGAAATTTCACCCCATATATAAAACAAAAATATGGGGTGGTGATAAATTAAAAAACATCCTGAACAAAACAGATGCTCCTCACATGGCAGGGGAATCATGGGAAATCAGTGCTGTTAAGGAAAATATTTCCATCTTGAAAAACGGGTTTTTACGAGGCAATAGCTTACAAGAGCTCGTGGAAATTTACATGGGAGACCTTGTGGGGCCTAAAGTGTATGAAAAATATGGAAATGAATTTCCCCTGCTTGTCAAATTTATTGATGCCAACGATAATTTGTCTGTGCAGGTACATCCGGATGATGAGACAGCCAGAAAAAGACACAATGCCTACGGAAAAACAGAAATGTGGTATATTTTGCAGGCAGAACCCGGAGCCAAATTGGTATCCGGATTTAAAAGGCCTGTCAGTAAAGAAGAATTTGTTGCCCGCATGAATGATAATAACATTCAGGAAGTGTTGAATTTTACGGATGTGGGAGCCGGGGATGTGTATTTTATCCCTGCCGGACGTATTCACGCTTCCGGTGCAGGCATGCTTTTCGCAGAAATCCAGCAAACCAGCGACATCACATACAGGGTATATGATTGGGACAGGGTTGACAGCAACGGTAAATCCAGGGACCTCCATATTGAACTTGCCCGTGATGTGATTGATTATTCCCCTGTTAAAAAAGCACGTACGGATTACACTGAAAAACCTGATTTCCCGGCAAGAATTGTATCATGCCCTTATTTTACATCCAATTTTTTGCACCTGACCAGTCCCCTGACAAAATCCTATGCAAATTGTGAATCCTTTGTCATCATCCTTTGTATAGAAGGAAAAGGGAAGCTTACCTGGGATAAAGGCAGTTTAGCAATTGGGAAAGGTGAAACGGTACTTATCCCTCACGAGTTAATGGAAATTACGTTTGTTCCCGAACCTGAAACAAAAATTCTAGAAACTTTCATTGAATTTGAGTAAAAAAGACGGCTTATAACACATAAAACGAGTCAGTGAAATAAAAAAAACCCGGTGTATTTTTGCCGGGAGTTTTTTATATCATTTGTCTTATTTTGCTCTTATTTACGTTTTTGCTTTCCTTTTTTCGGTGTTGCTTTTGTTGATTTTTCTTTCATCATTTCAAAAGCAATGGGGGCCGCTACAAACAAGGATGAATACGTACCGATTACAACGCCAATCAGCAATGCAAATACAAATCCACGTATCACTTCGCCACCAAAAACAAAGATGGTAAACAACACAAAGAAAGTACTCAATGAGGTACTGAAAGTACGGGATACAGTACTGTTGAGTGCATTATTGATATTGTCCCTGTTTCCCCGTTTGGGATATATCTTCATGTACTCACGAATACGGTCAAACACAACCACCGTATCGTTGATTGAATATCCCACCACCGTAAGTATGGCAGCGATAAATGCCTGGTCTATTTCAAGACTGAACGGCATGATGGTATAGAACAATGAGAAAACACCAAGGACAAACATCACGTCATGAACAAGAGCCCCAATGGCTCCAACCGAATACTGCCATTTCCGGAAACGTATTAAAATATAAAGGAAGATAACAATTAATGCAAGCGCAACTGCAACATACGCTTTTCTGAGAATATCATCCGCAATGGAAGGTCCTACTTTTTGTGAAGACTGCCGGTAATCCCTCAGAAACGCATCAAAGCTCACATCTTCACCGATTGTTGGTTTGAGCCCGGCATACAGCAATGAATCCACAATAGCATCCGCTTCCGATGTTTTATCATGAATCATATATTGAGTAGTGATTTTCACCTGGTTTGCTTCTCCAAATGTCTTTACCATTGGCCGTAAGTCAAATACCTTTTCAAGGTCAGTAGCCAGATCCTGGGGAACTACATCTTTATCAAATTGCACAATAAACGTGCGTCCACCTGTGAAGTCTATACCCGGATTAAGCCCTCTGCTGAACAGGGAAACAACTGCGATAATAATAAATATTCCGGAAATTATATAGGCTGTTTTACGTTTTTCAAGGAATTTAATCTTAAGCCCTTTGAATGCATTGCGGGTAAGCCTGGTGTCAAACGTGACATTTTTATCTTTATCTAACATGGAAGTAAACACCAACCTTGTGATAAAAATAGCTGAGAACAGGGATGAAATAATACCAATCATAAGGGTGGTAGCAAATCCCTGGATCGGGCCTACACCAAAACGGTAAAGGATAATGGCTGTAAGTAAGGTAGTGATGTTGGCATCAAGAATGGCTGAATAGGCATTCTTATACCCATCTTTGACAGCAAGCTTAAGGCCTTTTCCGGCCGCGAGCTCTTCGCGTATTCGCTCGTATATCAGCACATTGGCATCCACCGACATCCCGATGGTAAGCACAATACCTGCAATCCCCGGCAAGGTAAGCACAGCACCAAAAGAAGCCAGTACTCCAAGGATGAAAAATACGTTGGCAACCATAGCAAGATCAGCAACCCAACCGGCACGGTTATAATAAAAAGCCATATAAAGCAGGATCACAAAAAAGGCTATAAGAAAAGATTTAAAACCGGCATCAATGGCACGTTGTCCCAGTGTCGGACCAACAATTTCTTCTGAAATGATACGTGCAGGGGCAGGCATTTTTCCTGATTTAAGCACATTGGCGAGGTCATCGGCTTCCTGCACTGTAAAATTCCCTGTAATGGAAGAACGTCCTCCTTTGATCTCATTTTGTACAGTCGGGAAAGAATACACATAACCATCCAGCACAATGGCAATGCTGCGGTCAATGTTATTCCTTGTGATTTTTGCCCACCGTTTGGCTCCTTCACCTGTCATTGTCATACTTACTTCAGCAGAAGCCTGGTTTTGGCCAAATTCTTTGCGTGCATTTTCAATCACATCACCTGAAAGTACAGCACCACCATCCCGCGTGGCTTTTAAAGCAACCAGTTGATAAATGCCTTCCTGTACATTGCCTTCAGCATCCTGTATGGGTTTAAATGTCCATGCGAATTTTAAATCAATGGGTAAAATTGCCTGTACTTTATCCAGGTGTAGATACTGATTGATTTTGGCGGTATCTTTAAAATGAGCAACACCAACAACCGGGCCACGCATCGGTTCGCCTTCACGGGTGAAACTAGGTTTCAAAATAGCAAACAATGGATTTTCTTCTTTCCATTCATCAACCTCTTCCATTTCACTTAATGAAGCATCGGCAGTATCGTCCAATAATCCGGTTTCCAGCATTGAAGTATCATCTTCAAATTCTGCAATATCAATCTCCGTTTCTTCGACAACTGCATCTTCACTGATTTCTTCTTCAGCTTCCTTTGTAAGAGTGTCATTAATGGCTGTTGTATCTTGTTCTTCTTCAGAAATCACCCCCTGAATCCGGGCGATGATGGAATTTGCCTGAATAATGCTCTGGTAAATTTCAGAGAAATTATAGGTTTCCCAAAACTCCAGTTTTGCTGTGCCCTGTAACAGATCACGTACACGCTCAGGGTCTTTGATTCCCGGGAGTTCAATATGGAAACGTCCGTTTACAGATACATCCCTCTGGATGTTTGGCTGAACAACACCAAAGTGGTCAATACGCTTGCGCAATATCTCAAAAGCATTGTCATAAGCTGTACGCAGCTCCTGGCTTAGGTAATTTGTTACTTCTTCATTTGTTGAAGAAATAGAAATCCTTTCCTTATTTTGAGGTGTAATAAACAAGGGTGCCATGCTTTCACCTTCGGCAATGGATTCAAAAGCCGTCCTGAAATCAGCGACGTAATTTTCATTGCCTTTTTCCTGCAACTTGTCGGCTTCATTCAATGCTTTATTCAGAACAGGATTGTCTTTGTCATTTGAAAGCGCATTGATGATATCTCTCGCTTCAATCTGAAGCGTAACGTTCATCCCGCCTTTTAGGTCAAGACCCAGGTTGATTTGCTTGGCTTTACAATCCATGTAATTGTGTTCAGTAAAAAGCTTATACACAACTTCACCGGACATGGAATCAAGATAGGCTGACTTCAAAGAATCAACTACATCAAGTTTCACATCTTCATTTACTGTATCTCCCAGCATACTATTCGCTTTTTCAACAGCAAATGTTTTGGCATCCTTTTCAACCTGGTAGGTTTTAAATGAAAACGACAGGTAATAAACCACAATAAGGGTCAGGACAATGATAATTGTAAGTACTACACCTTTATTCTGCATTTTTATCTTTTATTAATTTATGTAACTTTTATGAATTGGCTTGCAAATATATTGATAATTTTTAGAATCATCAGACAATTCAGAACGAATGTTTGTGAAAAATTATATTCACACGTTTAAAATCTATCACAGCCCTGTATTTATCAAGCATATCACAACCAATAAGACCTTCTATTTGAAAATCAAAATATTCCTGATAAATGTTTTTGATGTGAGAAAGGTCCATCAAGCCCGCCGGTTCATGATGCAACGGTAAGGCTTCAAGGGAAATGCCGGAAATATACCCCAGCCTGTGTTTTTCAATCATGGTTGATATACCTGAAGAAAAGGCATCTTCATCCTTCTCAATTTTTCTTTCTGTGAAATAAGAAGAAAAGGTTTCTTCGTGGAAAATGGATATTGAAGCACCCGTATCAATAACAACAGCAACATGCAAATTGTCAGCATACAAATGACAAATCAGGTGCAACCCGCCTCCGGGAATTTTTATTTTCTTCAATGGTATCCGGATAATCATTTTTTGTTTGTTTCCCTGTATTCAACACTTTTCCACTTACCCGGCTAAAATATGCAGGATCTTTGCAGACAATGCTAATTAAAATTGAGCCAACGATTAAACTCACAACAATTATGGCGTATTCGTACTGCATCAATTCCATACCGTTAACAACACCCATTTCAAATGACAGGGTAACCAAAACTGCCAGGATAATCCCTTTTGGTGACAGAACGGCCATGATCATCATTTCTTTGTAATCGATGTTTTTTGCTGAAAATGATTTAACAGAAGCTTCAGTTGAGTTAAACATTAAATGCAA
>JBNGDT010000051.1:0-12747 GCA_049975305.1 Bacteroidales bacterium
TAGCAGGAATTAGCTATAAAAATGAATTTAGGTATAACATTAAGTAATCATATTAGATTTTTTGTTGTTTTAAAAATAAATACGTATTATTGAGGTCTGAAAAAAGAAATTATTAATTTTGGTCACAAAGAAAAAAATTATCAAAATATTTGTTTTTATTCTAAAAATAAAGATACTTTTGTGTGATTAGATTTTTATGAAATAGAATAAACCTGATTAAGATGAACAAAAAAAGCTCGACAATCCTTTTAATACTACTGGGCACCATAGTATTCCCCTTGCTTACAGGGTGTTTTGGTGTTGGAGAAGATGATCCGTTTATATCATTAAGAACCAGAAAAGCACGCTTAACGGGAGAGTGGGATATCTCATCCTATTATAAAAATGTTAAGCAAATCATCAATACAGAAAACCAAAAAAGGGTAATTATTGATGTACAGCCACCCGATTACAATGAAGATATTTATATTCTGGGGACAGACAGTGTGCGGGAAATTGAAGGTAAAGTGCTGGATGCAAGAATGAGTTTTGATAAAAACGGGTATTTTTCCTATGTTTTTGAATATGAAGTTGTAGAAAATATTTCCACCGAAGAAGGTTTAGATACAACAAATACAATTACCGCAAAACATGAAATGAACGGCACATGGAACTTTCTGCACAACATTGATGACTACAAACGGAAAGAACGGCTTTCGCTGATTGTGCTAAATGAAGCAATTTCAACAAAAATAACGACTTTAATACAATCTGAGGACGAGGAAGGGGAAGCAATAATTAAAGTTTCCCGTGATTTTACCGTTAGTAATTACGCCAACGGTGAAATGAGTTACATCTGGGAACTGGACATGCTGAAATACAAGGAAGTTCACATGTACCAGAATATTAACAATGTGGTAGTTTCTACTGATAGTACTGCTTATGGTTCTGCTTACGATGAAGTAGGATATCAGCAACGCAATCTGACCAGGACTGGCGAGGAGAGTGCCGCTGCAGAAGATTTTTAAAACACATCATTATTATATTATAAAGCTAAAAAAGCCAGGCTTGTACAAGTTTGGTTTTTTAATTTTGTTACTACATAAGTTTTTCAAAGTCAATTTTTTCCTCTGTATATCATTTAAAAATTAAGTAATCATTTAAAAAATCTGCAACATAGATAAATATTCTTATTTTCCCCTGAAAAATATTTTTAGCGGCACCCCGGTAAAATCAAATTCTTTCCGTATCTGATTTTCAAGGTAGCGCTTATAAGGTTCCTTGATGCCTTTCGGGAAATTGCAAAAAAAGGCAAACGCCGGTGCATGCGAAGGTAACTGAGTAACATATTTTATCCGTACATAAGCATTCCTGTACACAGGTTTATGAGACTCCAGTGCCTTTGACAGCATCTGATTCAATTTGTTTGTACTGATTCGTTGTCTGCGTCTTTTATACACCTCTATGGCCTCACTGAGCACTTTGTGGATGCGCAATTTTGTCAATACTGATGTAAAAATTACCGGCACATCCGTAAATGGTGCTATCCTTTCCCTGATGGCAGCTTCATAATTTTTAACTGAGTTGGTTTCTTTGTCCACTAAATCCCATTTATTCACAACAACAACCACCCCCTTGCTTTTGCGCTGCACCAGTCTGAAAATATTAACATCCTGGGCTTCGATCCCCCGGGTAGCATCCAGCATCAATATGCACACATCTGAATTTTCGATGGCCTTAACCGATCGCATAACCGAATAAAACTCCAAATCCTCATGCACTTTATCCTTGCGCCGCAAACCGGCAGTATCAATCAATACAAAATCAAACCCGAATTTGTTGTATTTAATATTCACTGCATCACGCGTGGTACCCGGAATTTCTGTTACCAGTGTACGATTTTCACCCATCAGCGTATTAATGAATGATGATTTTCCAACATTTGGCCTGCCTATAATCGCAAAATGTGGTAATGCTTCGGCGGGTGCCTGAGTTTCTTCAGCCACCGGTAACAAACCTGTTACCACATCCAGTAAATCCCCTGTTCCACTACCATTGATTGATGATATAGCAACAGGTTCACCCAGCCCCATGTTATAAAATTCATACATATCATTATGGCGCATATTATTGTCAACTTTATTCACAGCCATGACCACCTTTTGCTTTGATTTTCTCAACATAGCAGCTACCTGATCATCCAGTGCAGTGATACCCGTTTCCACATCAAGCATAAAAATGAGCACATCAGCTTCCTCCATGGCTATTTTAACCTGTTTTTTGGTTTCTTCTTCAAACACATTGTCAGGATTTTCTACATAACCACCAGTATCGATCACTGAGAATGTACGTCCATTCCACACACATTCACCGTAAATTCTGTCTCTTGTTACCCCACTCATATCATCCACAATAGCAGTTCTCCTCTCTGTGAGGCGGTTAAATAAAGTGGATTTCCCAACATTTGGCCTTCCTATAATGGCAACAACTGAAGTACTCATAGTATTTTAATTTTACGTATTATACAATTTACAACTAATCTGTTAAATTTGGTTAATAACGGTTAATATTAACAAATGTTAGGGGTTAGGGGTTAAGAGGGAAACTTTTCCTAACCCCTAATCCCTAACACTTTAAACCTCACAGTTCGAGTTGGTGACTCATAAGTAATCGACTTTAACTGTTATTACTGTTTTTAAAAGAACCCTTTATTACTGATCATTTACTCCAAATTTCAACCTACGAAGTTATTATTTTTTACATCTAATTATTGATAGCCAAATTGTCTCAACATACGGTCATCATCACGCCAGTCTTTTTTGACCTTCACGTACAAGCCGAGGTACACCTGTTTTCCAAAAAATGCCTCAGCATCTGCCCTTGCCATTTGCCCGACTTTTTTGAGGGCAGCACCTTTGCGTCCAATGATGATGCCCTTCTGTGAATTGCGTGTTACAAAAATAATGGCTTCAATGCGAATGATGTTTTCATCTTCTTTAAAAGAATCAATCACCACTTCAACCGAATAAGGAATTTCCTGCCGGTATTTAATCAAAATTTTTTCCCGAATAATTTCCGACACAATAAACCGTTCGGTTTTATCAGTGAGTTGGTCTTTTGGGAAAAACGGCGGATTCTCAGGTAACCGGTCAAGGATTTCCTGCAACAGACGCTGCAGGTTATGCTCTTTTAACGCTGACATGGGGATAATTTCCGCTTTGGGCACAACCTCACTCCAACGTTGCATCAGTTCAGTAACTTTCTCCTGATTACTCAGATCAATTTTGTTTATCAATATAAGCACAGGAACGGTTGCCTCTTTAAGTCGATCTACAAAGTGCTCATTTTTCATAAATTTCTCCACCACATCGGTCACATATACAATTACATCGGCATCTTCAAAGGCTGTTCCAACAAAAGACATCATGTTTTCCTGCAGGCGATAAGCCGGCTTGATGATACCAGGGGTATCTGAATACACAATCTGAAAATCATCCCCATTGACAATCCCCAGAATGCGGTGCCGTGTTGTCTGCGATTTGGGGGTAATGATGGAGACTTTTTCTCCTACCATTTTGTTCATAATGGTGGATTTTCCGACGTTGGGATTTCCCAAAATATTAACAAAACCGGATTTATGGTTCATGACAGATATTTTGGTGACAAAGGTAGTGAAAACAAAGGTTCATTCAATGATGAACCGATGAATATAGTTTGTTTAGTGAAGTAATCCCTTAAAAAACATTCATACAAGTTTCCGCCTTTTCCCATAAAGCTGCGGAATGTCTTTTTCAAAAATTCTAATACCGGTTCCGTGATTTCTGACCGCACCAGATTCTTTGATGTACATGCGTATATCTATTGCGATTATGGATTTTGCGAATGCTTCCATGAATTTGTCCGGTGACGGTTGTTCCAGTAGATATGCTTCATCAAAGTAAAACTCTTCTTTGCCTTCATCGTCTTTACGTGATTGGGCAAAAACGAATATTGCTCTTTCCAACTTGCTGATAAATTTTCCAACAATGGTATAGACGCTCCAAACAGCAACCACTTCTCCTGAATCTTTGTGTGTGAGTTTTACCTGATTTTCTTCTTTGTCAATGTCAAGGGTAAGCCCCTGTGAATTTTGCTTGCCTACGTAAATTGTGTTATATAGCGCTTGCCTACCATCTTTGTCAACGTAGCCGTATTTTTATATGACTTCTTTTTGTGGTATTTGCCAAATGCCTCTGTTGAAGGTAAAAAGGGTTATGAGAGATGAAACATCTCGTCTGTTTGCTTTGAGTTCAACCCGTCCTCCAATGTCGGGAACGGCAATGTTTGTTTCATCAAGCTGTAATTCTTGTTCTAATGTGTGTCCAATTCCTGTTGGGCCTCTCCGTCTGGATGGTACAAATCCTTTGTCCTTTAAGGTATCTAATCTTTTTTGAATTTCCTTTAATGTCATTTGCTTAATTTTTTTGGCATATTACGATATATTCATTTTTCATTGTTGACACCTTTTTTCCTGACACATTTGACGGAGAGTTTTCCGATGGCATCCTTTTGTTGGGAATATTTCTGATAATGGTTTCTATATGCTTAAATCCATTAGCTTCAAAAAAATCTTTTGTTATTTCATCCATGGGAATAATTGTACCCTTTACACAACGATTGCCCACTACATAACAAGCATAGCCACCAGGTTTGATAACGTTCGTAAGGTTGCTGATTGATTTTTCATAGTCTGCAAAAAAGGCAATTACATCTTTGCAGCGATTTTCGTCAATGTCATAGATTTCGTCAATGGTTTCATCGGCTGCTTTGCTTCTTGATTTTATTCTGTTTCCGTTCTTGATTCCTCCCATTAACGATTTATCTATCTGTGATGCGTCCTGAACGCCTAACCATTGGTTGGCTAATCTTGAAAATTGACCGTAGGCAACGGTTGTTCGAGAATCGCCGTATGGGGGTGAAGTAATGATTAAATCAACGGAATGGATTGGCAAAATGTCTGTTGGTATCTTGACCACCGTGTTAAAGTCATATATGTTAGCTGTTGCTCCGTTCTGCTTGATTTGCAGATAAGATGCAAGCCCTTTCCGATTTCTGGTTAATTTACATTCCATGATGCTGTAAACATCGGGATTGAATCTTTTCATTTGCTCGGCAGACATTCTCACCAGCTTAAATTCACTGTTTTTTGTCCATGACGATTCACGGACAGTTTCACTGAACGCCACTTTGAAGAATTTTTGGATGGATTTGTCTTTGATGTTGTCAAT
The DNA here is from genome assembly GCA_049975305.1 of Bacteroidales bacterium. Classification (GTDB taxonomy): domain Bacteria; phylum Bacteroidota; class Bacteroidia; order Bacteroidales; family ML635J-15; genus JAQIBY01. Next base: position 5,247 of record JBNGDT010000051.1, read on the forward strand.
GTAGTTTTTAATCAGGGCAAGTTTCTCCTGAACATCTTTTGCAAACCAATAGTTAATATTTTTGAAGTTGGGCAGTTCAATGGACTTGGCATCTTTTATGCCAAATTGCGCGGAAAATACTTTGTCGTTAAAATCTCTGATGCAGGTATCAAGTTTCCGTAAGTCAATGGGGGTTGTTTTAGTCTCGGCAATTAATCTTGCCAATGGATTAAGGTCTGTCCCGATGGCATTGATGTTTTTAATGTTTGCTTCTACCAAAGATGTTCCGGTTCCACAATAAGGATCAAAGAGCTGTTTTGCTTTTTTGCCGTATTTGTCAATAAGTTTCCTTGCAACCTGGGTATCATCATTGCCGGATAATTGTGATAGCAATGTGTATATTCCTTTGTGTTATCCTTTCGGAAATCCCAAGAATTGTCAATGTATTTTTTACCCATTGTTTTGTTACATAGAATTATAATTTCAGGATAAATTTTGCCCCAAAAGTAATTCCGATAATTTAAACTGAAAAATTATTATTGATAAATTTATCAATATCATTATTAACAGTCTTTGCGGTCTGGCCAGCCAAGTTCTTTTTAATTTTACTTTGAGCTTTGAAAAATAGACGATACTAAAGCAAAATTAAAATGTGCTTGGCGTGCGGAGGCAGAAAAAACTGCTTGCCCAGTCCTGTTTGTTCTAATTTTTTTGGTCAGTCGTATTTGTCGGTGTGCAGTATGCTGTCAATAGAGTGATAGTCTGTCGGTCTGATCATGTTTGTCAAAGAACGTGTATTTTTTGGGGTCCATCGTTATAGTCCACAAAATCATGCCTTTTTTTCAGTCACCCATTGAATGGTGTACTGAAGTGTCAAGGGGGGATATTATTGCCAACTATATGTAGGACAGGGATTAATTGTAACTCATCAGTAAAAAGTTTTAGTAAGCGTTCACACACTGTTTTAAATTATTATACTAAAAATTGTTAAATTGCTATTTATACAACTTATCTTAAACTGTGAACGGTTACAAGCTTTATTACTTAAAAGCTGCCTCTGACAAGCCTTCATCTTCAAGCCGTAATTTGTCAAAATAATCCGGCACTTTTTTCCCTGTCAGTTTATCCACATACAGTTTAGCAAGGTACTGACTAAGCATAAACCCATGTCCCCGTAAGCCAATAAACAAGCCCTTTCCCGGATCCACAACATACCTGGGTTCGACATAATATCCAGCCCAGACAGCCTGAAATCCTACGCCCGACAAATCCGGAAACCAATCAATAAACACTTCAGAAATAATATTCAGAAACGCTTTTGAATTTATTTTCAGGTTTTTATCACTTTCCTGTGGATCCACAGCCGGTGATGCACAACCAATAACCTGTCCTGTTTCGCCTAGTTGCTGACCATATACAGCAGAAAAACCTTTGTAATTCTGTCTATCAATCATCATAGGCAGGGGTTTGTTATCAATCCCCATAAAAGGTATTCGCCGGGTAATAAAAGCCTGGTGCCTGACAGGATAAATACCTGTATAGATGTCAAGTTTCCTAGCAAATTTGTCGGCTTCATGGCCAAGTGCATTGACGAAATGTTCCGTTTCATATTCCATATACGTACCGTCATGCAGTTGCACCAGGGCGATAATATTTTTACCATGGTGTTGTAGGTCAATCAAATTGCAATCTTCTTGAATGTTCCCTCCTGCCTTGACACCGAGGTAGCGGATGATATCCAGTGTTTTTCCCGGTGTAGCCTGCCAGCAATCGTTAGTCACGAGGGCAGACTTGTATTTTTTTAGTGCGGGATTAAAATGGGGAGAAATGTATTTTGAAAAATCTGTTGGCTCAATCATAATCGCATCACTCCACTCCCGGGATGCATCCAATGACTTAAAGGTAATGTCATTGTGAGCAAAACTGACGTAGTTGATGTCGCGGAAATCAATGTTGGATATTTTCTGCAGTTCTTCAAATATTTTTTTATTGTTGATAGCAATATCAGCTAATGCAGGCAATGAAAATGCAGGTCTTCCTCCGGCAATATTTCTCCATGAAGAGCCTCTTCCTTTATTTATGAGTACAGGTTTTAATCCGGCTTCGGCCATATAGCGAAAAAGTGCAGAGCCTGCTATACCGCCACCAGCAATCAGGCTTTTGACTTTGATTCTTTTCAGCTTTCCCTGGGTTTTTACAGGAATGATTTTCTCATTCTGCAAACGCGGATACATCTCTGACATAACAAGCTGATTAGACATCGGTGCCCGTGGAGTAGTTTCTCCTGTGATCTCAACACCATAAGGACCTATCATCTGGCGCAAGCGTTTAACGCATCGATTTCCCCGGCACGGCCCCATTCCAAGCCGTGTTGTGTGTTTTATTTCATCAATAGAAATGAATTTTCTGTCACCAATGACTTTCAGGATTTCCTTTAGCTTTACATCCTCACAATGACACACAAACGTTTCTGCAAGCGACTTGTCCTTCCCGGATTGCATATCCAATGGATGGGGATAATTTTCCTTCACAATAAAGCCCCTGGCTTTCATCAAATCTTCAGCGTGGATATCCATGGTTTTCACCCGGGCAACATTGGTTTTATTGGGTTTTTCCAATATCTTCTCAATGTTGCCTTCTCCGATTTTTTCACCCTGATTGTTTACAATGAAAACATCTTTTCCGGCTTCAGCTTCATATTCAATCGGCAAGAAAAGCCAGTCTTTTTTCAGGTTATAGCCAAAAATAGCAAGCCCGGGACACTGACTGACACATTGCATGCATCCTGTACATTTATCATAATCAATATGAGGAACAGTACTTGTTGAAGATTTTGTAATGGCCCCAAAAGGACAAGCAAAAGCACAGGGGTTACATGCAAAACCATACAAACAGTCGATTAAAACAAATGGTTTCTTCCATGCGCGTTCTTTTGAGGGTTTATGAGGCTCATCCAGCACACGAACCGGTTCCTGTTGCGAATCAAAATAATCTTTTGATATTTGCAGGTATTGGTTATAATCGTATTTTACTTTCAGGTTATTGAGGATTTCATACGCCACCTGTTTTCCACGCAGAACAGCACTTGTCCCTTCACCAATACGCAATGCATCGCCGGCAGTTTGCATATCACGTCCAAATATTTCTTCACCTTTTTCTTTGAGCTGGTCATCCGGGATGAGGCCAGTACATACATTGATTGCATCTATACCGTAAATTTCTTTTTCAGTGCCGGGCATCGGTTTGAAGTTTTCTGCCCTTGCAATGACAGCACCAATGACACCGGAATTATCTTTATTGGGAATGGCTTTCAACAATGTATATCCTGTCAGTATTGGAATTCCAAGACGCCTTACGCGGTTGGCCTGAACAGGAAACCCACCTTCATGTGGCATGGCTTCAATAATAGCTTTCACATTGGACCCGGCCTGCATAAGCTGGTAAGATGTCAGATAACCGATGTTTCCGGCACCAATGGTAAGCACATTTTTCCCCAGCAGGGTAAATTCTGTGTTCATCATTTTCTGAATCACAGCAGCGGTATAAACACCCGGCACATCATCGTTTTCAAAACCAGGCAAAAAAGGCACCGCTCCTGTGGCAATGATTAATTGATCGGCAAGCACAAAAAAGATTTCCTCGGTTTTGATGTTTTTTACGGCAAGACGCTTATCTTCAAGAATATCCCACACGACAGAATTCAGGTAAATACCAGATTTATCATTTCCGGACAGGGTTTCTGCGATATCAAAGCCACGCATGCCACCATATTTTTTTTCTTTTTCAAAAAAGAAAAACTGGTGTGTCTGCATCACAAACTGCCCCCCGATTTTCTGGTTGCTGTCAATGACAATGTTGTCTATACCATGTTGATTCAGCACTTCACGTGATGCTAAGCCAGCAGGCCCGGCCCCAATGATAACCACACAGGTACGGTATGTTTTATACGGGTCTGTTTTTATGGGTTCTGCATTGGGTTGAAAATCTTTTGGTAGTTGCTTTACTTCCTTAACGTTATCCACCTTAGTAATGCATATTCGCTTGACTTTTCCATCCACCAGCATTTCACAGGCCCCACATTTGCCTATACCACATTCCAGGGAACGATTTCTGTTTTTCACTGATTTTGAATGCACAGGAAAACCAGCCTGATGCAAAGTGGCTGCAATGGTAAACCCTTTTTGGGCATGAACTATATTTCCCTCATAGCTAAAGCTGCATTTTTCAGCTTCGGGGATATCCAGGATGGGATGTTTACTAATTTTATACATAACAATTATGTCTCACCTTTAACATGCTAAAGATGAACATAACTAATTTATCAACCAATGAGTTTTATCAGGTTTTCAGAAGTTCAATATATAATAGGCAACTAGTGGGCAAAGCAAGTAAAAAAACCGGTTTTTTCGTTTTAAAAACCACAACAATCGTTAATTTTTTTGTTCTAATTCATTAAAATAAGCCCTTAATTTCTCTTTTCTTTCTTCAGGAATTTCATGCCATTTAACACCCTGCACAGCTCCGTCAATAGCAAAAAGGATACTTCGCCCAGCGTTTTTGTCAATCTGTTTTACTCTTGCAAAAGCCTCTTCAGAGCCAACTTTTTTCAATTCTTCCAGGCTACTGATTCCTACATTTTCCAGTTTTAATTCCAAAACTTTGCCAATGTTTAGTGATTCACTTAATTTTGTCATTTCTATCGTTCCTTTTTTTTGTTTATAGTATTACACACTTTTAATTGTTTGCAAGGGTGTAAAGGTACAAAAATTAATATTATTATTCTAAATAATAAGTTAATTTTATATTTTATTTAGAATATCATCTGAATACATCATAAATACACCGGGGTCTTAACTCCTGTAACCAAATAAAGTTATTAAACCTCATTTCTATGGGATTTGTATCTTTTTCAGGGATTAAAGAGCCATCCGGTTTCCCAACATAAGAAATGCGTTCAATTTTTCCGTTTTTACGAAACACAGTCATTTCAGCACTTTTTACCTGATTGACACCTATAATGTCATCTGAGCCTTCATCCCTGACATAATATATGGTTCTGGCATTTTCGGGGATAAAGATTTTAGACAATTCATTGTGTTCCATTTGACCATACATATTTTTTCCGCTAATCTGAGAAAACCGGATGCTGTCTTCCTGCATAACAATGAGAGCATTGCGCAACATGTTGATGCTGTCAGCTTTTTTGTTTTTAAGAAACATCTCAATGGTATCAGCGGTTATCTGGTTTTCTTCAGACCACAATACCGGGTCATGGTACATCCTGATTAACGAATCACTTTCAGTGTAAATCAATGAATCGCATCTTCCCTGCATATCAGAGTTAAAAATTTGTACTTTATAGTAGGTTTGAATGACCCGCTTATCTAGGGAATCCGTGAACAGGAAAACGGTATCGCCATGAATGTAGGTGGTATCAGTATTTTCATAATACATTACCAGTGCAGAATCTGTCATTATGGAGCGGCCTTCAATATCATTATATTCGGCGTAATTACCACTTCCGGCAAAATTTTCCAGTGTATCAAGCACATACACATTCCGCCATGCTTTACCATTGCCTGTTATGTTATTATAAAATATGGAATCTGCCCACAAGGTCTGGGATTGTTGATACACAACTGTATTCTTTCCAAAAGCTGCAAGGTCTTTTTTGGTATCGTACCATCCGGTGAAGCATTCAATGCGTGATGAATCTGTAAGGATGGTTGTGGGACCAAGGAAATTTGTTATTTCACTGTTTGTGTTGTATTTAAGACTATCTGCATAAATTATATAATCGGGATGGACAAGATGAACTGAATCAACAGCATAAAAATCTTCGCTTTCGGGATAATAGTATCCTTTTAAACTTGTCATCTCAATTTCCTGATGCAGCACTTTACCGCCATCAAAGAAATAACCAAAGTTGGCCTCTCTGTCATAGTTCAATGAATCTGTAAACAACCTGGACTGTTTATGGGTGAGGATCACGGAATCCCTTACTTTGGCAATTTTTGTGTTTCCACTATACGACATAAAACGTCCGGTCATTTTCAGGGAATCCCCCTGTTCCATTTTCACATTGCCAAAGGCATCCATGGAATTGGTAGGGGCATAAAACCATGCACTGTCACAATACATAAAGGCATCATCATGTTTAAATCCCACGTTCCCGATAAGTCGCCTGGCATTGATTCCTGATGTTTTATCAAAACTGGCTTTATCAGCAGAAATAATTTGTATTTTTTTATTTTCCTGGGCATGAGAAACGACCGCCAGCATAAACAGAACAACAGCAGGGAAAATATATCTCAAAAGATTCATAACCATTCACAGTATATTTTTAGTGTATCTAATAAAACTATTTGGGGTTTTCTTATAATCACTATTTAACATCAATTTCTTAGTTTATACTTTTTATAATTTCTAATTGCTCTAATTGACGTAATCAATACCAAAATCCCAATGTGTAAAATGTTAGCTTACTTTTTTATAAATAGAGTTAAAAATCAAATTTAGCTGTTCTTTCTTCTAAATCCCACTTCTTGATAATAGTTTTATTGGTCATTTTTTAGTTTAATTAGATTAATTATAAATTAGGTCAATTAACAGTTATGGAATTTTAAAATAAAATGTAAACAGTTACAAAGGTTCTTCATTAGTCCTGAAGATAAGCATCAATAATTTCTTCAACGGATAAACGTTCAGCTTCAGCTTTATAGTTTTTAATGATTCTGTGCCTCAGGATAATTTTTGCAACGGCCTTAACGTCTTCAATATCTGGGGAATATTTTCCGTGAAGCACGGCGTGTGTTTTAGCTCCAATGACAAGGTACTGAGAAGCTCTCGGACCGGCTCCCCACTGAATGTATTTTTCTGTCATGGGGTGCTGTCGGGATAAGCCGGGCCGTGTTTTAAACGCCAGTTCCACAGCGTACTTCAGTACATGGTCGTTAACAGGTACGCGCCGTATGAGTTTTTGAAAACCAATGATTTCTTCTACTGTCATCACAGGTTTTATATCCACATCCCTATCAGTGGTTGTTTTTTTCACGATGATGATTTCATCCTCAAATTCCGGATAATCCACATAAATATTGAACATAAACCTGTCGAGCTGGGCTTCGGGCAAAGGATAGGTTCCTTCCTGTTCGATTGGGTTTTGGGTTGCCAGCACAAAAAACGGGTCATCCAGCTTATAATGTGTACCGGCAGCCGTTACAGCATGTTCCTGCATAGCTTCAAGCAAAGCAGATTGTGTTTTAGGCGGGGTACGGTTAATCTCATCAGCCAAAATAAAATTGGCAAACAAAGGGCCTTTGATGAACTTAAATTCTCTTTTTTCATTGAAGATTTCAGTACCGATGATGTCAGATGGCATTAAATCAGGCGTAAACTGAATGCGCTTGTTTTTCAATCCCAATGCCTGGGCAATGGTATTGACCAGCAATGTTTTTGCAAGACCCGGCACACCAACAAGCAAACAGTGCCCACGCGAAAAAATTCCAATCAGCACTTCTTC
>JBNGDT010000051.1:12757-13231 GCA_049975305.1 Bacteroidales bacterium
GGTCTTGTCCGAACACTTTTTTTCTTATCTCATTCGTAAGCAACTGGTATTTTTTATTCAGTTCCTGAACAGCTTCCACGTCATTTTTTTGTTTTTCCATTGCATTCAAGATTTACAGGAGTCTTCGATTAATTCTTTTCTGTCAAGAAACAAATGTACAACATTATACTGAAAACAAAAGCATTTTATTGTCCTGAATGCTTAATTGTCAAGTTTCACAAGGTTATTTCCGTCTTCACTCTCCGTCTTCACTACATTGCGACGGGGCGGTGTCCGGCGTAATAAAATGAAGACGGATAAATTTACCGCCGGACACGGTCCGTCTTTGCAAAAGCTCCGTCGCAAGCCTGCCTGAAGGCAGTCAGGGACTGGCAGGGATACGGTATGATAACCTGAATTATCATTTTCCTTCAAAATTAATATTTTATGATTACTTAATGTTATACCTAAATTCATTTTTATAGCTAATTCCTG
>JBNGDT010000052.1:0-13158 GCA_049975305.1 Bacteroidales bacterium
GATTACCGTTTCACCACAAACTGTTTGCGTTCGCCGAATTGTGGAGAGTAGAGGATGTAGTTTCCACTTTCAAGATCAGAAACATCTATGGTCAGGTAACCCAGGGATTCGTTTCTTTCTATGCTGTGAATCTGACGGCCCTGGATATCATATATCACAAATGTACATGCTTCTGCAGACGTGATAAATTCAACAGAAAGGATATCGGTAGCGGGGTTGGGGAAAATATTGAAACGTGTGGAAAGCTCAACAATCTGGTCACGGGACAGGTCTTCCTGTTCAGGTGCATTGCCTGCCATAGCGGATTTTTGATTGTTGGGATTTGGCAAGATAATAACTGGATCATATTCTTCAAGACCTGCTGCCATCAATAATGAACGTGCTTCACTACCTGATTTATTTTATAATCTTCGGCAATTGTAAAAAGGTAATTTAAATCCGATTGGTTAAGATCATGGTCAGAACCATTCTGTCGCATGCTCAATTCAATTTGCTTAACTTTTATCTGACGCAATTTTTCAGAATCATTACTAAATAATAATTCTGTTTCAAGATTGGCGAGAAGATTTTCAGCAGCAGCAAATTCACCTTTAGAGAAATAAACATTCAACAGTTTTTCTTTACTATGAATATCATTTTTTGTCTCAAGCATATTTACCCACTCTTGAATTAATACAGTAGAATCCGAATGCATATATTTTAGATGTAATCTGTCTGTGATAAATTGTTTTGATGCTTTAGCTGATTGAATATCTGTTTCAATTTTTTCTAAAATATTAACACCTACCTGATTTGCCATTATATAATGCTTAATATCCGTACTAAGGTTTGATTTTTCAATATTTTCCAGCACATTTGAAGGAAGCGGAGAATTTGCAAGCATTACATTTGCACGTGATATTTCATTCGCATTTTCATTCATCAAATAAGTATTCAATATCGTATCAGTTAAATAGGGAGAAGCAGACATAAGTGCATTATGTACTCCTTGTGTATTATTAGAGGTAGAAATGTTAGCGAGATGAGTTAGTTCATTTACATTAACACCTGAAGTTAAATCACTATATTCCTGTTCTAAAGTAAGTATTTCTTCTTCTTCATCATTTAAATTTTGTACCATAAGTGGTATAGGGATAACACCACCGCCCCCTTCAAGATTTGAAGGACATTCCTGTTCTCTCGTTGAAAATGTGCCGTAATAATATTTTGACACCAAATTATTATCAAAACTATTTATGTTGGCATCTCTGTCTGCTAAATTATCATAAGCCCCATTGTAGCGGTATTGATTATATAAGGAAACATTTGCATCAACATAAAAATCATTTTGATCAGACATGCCATGTAGCCAGAATGTATTATCAGCAGATTTGTAAGTGCCTGTAATTAAACTTCTACCTTGTACATTTGAAATAGAAGAAGATGATACATAAATGAAGCTACTATCTGCTGTAACTAAATGACCACCTGTTACTCCTATAGCGTAATCCGTTTGATTGAAATCATTACAATTAAAATGCAATCCACTTGGGCTACGTGTTCCACTGTTTATGCCTATACCAATTGCACCGGTTGCAACACCATTTCCATTTAAATTGTAAAAATCGTTTAAATATATTTCATTAGTGTACTGACCACTGTTATATACAACAAGGCCCAATAAACCATCATGGAAATCATTTTCTTCAACCTGGTATCCGGTGCATCCTTCGAGGTACAGACCAAATGATTCATAATCCAAAGAAGGTTCTTCTTCATAATCATATACATTTAAATCATTTCGTGTAAATTGAAGGGATTCACTTGAAATTATTTCTGCAGCACCATAGTTATCAATAAAATCACATCTGTCAATTAGAACATCATTTCCTCCATTTGATATTATCCCGTATGTTAATTTACTAAAAGTATTACGGTCAAAATTTGAACAAAAAGGATCTGTGCATCTACCTGATACATTAAAATCAGTCAAATAATCTGAAAGTATTCCTATTCCACGATAAGAAATCGAAATACCATCATCAGCGTTATTTAAGAAATCACAACCTTTTATTGTTACACCACTGGCATCCCATAAATATAGTTGTGCGATGGCGTAAATTGAACCAGTATCATAGATACCATTATCCCATTCAAAAACGCAATTTTTTAACAAACTATACTGAGGGTCATGATTATTTATTGTTACTCCAACTTTATTGTTTAATTATAAGCTTTCAACAATCCTCCTTCAGCAGCATGGACGCCTAGTTCAGCAAATTCAATTGTTGAACTTATCATGTACAAATAAGGTTGAGATGTTGTTGATGTTGGAATTTGAGAAGAAACCAAATCTCCATCCAACACGATTCCTTTCCAAAGAATATTATCTTCACATATATCATGTGCAGTTAATGTAGTGTTGTTAAGTTCAAGACGAGAACCTGTTTTTGGATAATTGCTATACAGGTAAATCCCATAGTCTTCACGAAAATGTATGGTCATATCTTCTATTGTAAGTGATGCTTCTTCTTCAATTATAATGTTACCATTGCCCATGTAGGCTTCCTCAACATTCCCAAATGAATTGCTTGTTGCTGTCCAGGTTACACTATAACCACTTTCAATGATAATATCACGGCCTGAGCCACTTTCATCAATTGTTACACCACTCATACCACTATTTGGTGGGGTTGGATCAAAAGACTCATAACAACAAACAACATCATTTCCGGTAATATAATCATACTCACATCCATCTATCTGATCAGGGATAACATAAAAATCAAAAGCAAGTGATGAAACTGGATCATTGGCATGCATAGCATTGTTTATTTATTATTGCTGATGAACCGATGTTGACTTCAAATGATATGCCACTGAAACCTGATGTAAAATATCCCAAATCACCATTGGGTTTTACAACGTAATACCTATTGTTATGTGCTCGCTCAATTTGGGAGTATGAGTAATCTTCATCACCTGTGTTAAATTGAATAAATCCATCATTATGAATGTTGTTGAAATCCGAAATATCAACACGGTAAATACCATCTCCCATGCTGTTTACATACACATAATTATTATCATCTGATAATTCCAGGCCTGCAAAATGTTTGGTAAATGAAGGATCAATGTCATAATGGATATATGGTTCAGGACCTTCAAAATACCCATTCGCATCTAGTTTGATTAACATCAATTGACCGTGATTGTATGCATGAGCAAAAGGTTTTGTGTAGCCTAAAAATGAAAGGTCTGAAGACAATTCCAGTTCCCCAATGGTACTTGAGCAAGGTAAATTACATCTACAGGCGTGTTTCTCCAATTTGAGCCTTTAAAAAAAGCAATTTTAGTAGTGTCTGATAATTTCGAACCATTGTTCGTTGATAATAACATATACAACCTACGTTCATTAGTTGATCCAATAAAGTCAGAAACTGTTATGGATGTTTTAGTATAAGACGGATGCCATTCCTGAATAAGCTGTGTTTCGCTTATTTGATTTGTTCCTTTATTGTAAATAGCACGACGCATTTCTATATGGTCTCTGTTATCAACAGATACAGCATAGAAAATATCAAAAGAGCAACTGTTATATTGTTCCTGGGGGCAATAATAATTTGGTCAGTAAGCAAATCATCACCCTCAGGATCATTAAACAAAGGACCAACAATGTTGTTATCTTCATCATACACCGTATTGTCCACCACCCTGACAACCAGTTGATCGTTTTCATCGTAATACGATGCATAGGCACCATTTGCTCCCGCAACCGGGGATGATATGGTTTGCGTGTTTACTGTTGATCCTGTAAAATCAACCTCTACGCCATTGAATGCCCATTTGCGCATTTGATCTGTGTTTTGGGCATTAAGGTTCTGAATTAGAAAAATAAAAATGATGATTCCTAAAAATTTTATTGTTTTTGTGTTCATAACGTATATCTTTAAAATGTTTAACATGGAATCCCGTTTACTGGTAATTTATATGTGCAATAATATAGTAACAGAAGCGGGGTTCTTTTTAACCTTTCTTTGTTTTATTTTAGCCCTATTTTGCCTGTCAAATGATACAATTTGCTCATAACGGGTATTTTATTTGCAAATCGCTGATCATAAGACAGGCAACCCAGGTAGTTTTAAGATCACTTCTTTTAAAATCATTATTTCTAATTTATTGTTTATGATTTTTTCTGTATATGAGTTATTTATCTTTATGATGTACATCCCTTTTTCAATGTTACTGAGATTAATATGAGCATCATGTTCGCAACAAGGTTTTTCCATTATTTTTCTTCCCGATAAATCGTATATTGCTATTTTGTGTACAGGCTCATTATAATTAGTTTTTATGTTCAAAACATGGCTCACTGGATTAGGGAATATTGTTATGCTCTTATTTGCCTTTTTTTCTTCAACTGCATCCCACCCTTCTGACAAAGGAAGATGTAACTCACTATCAGACTTCATTACGATATTGTTTTGTTCTCCTCCATACCCTGTAAATAAGTATCCACCATCGAAGGTTTTGCTTATTCCTCTAATACCGAAAGTATTACCCTCATTTCCATAATTAGTTTCACTAATAATATTTAAATCATTTGTGTATTTATTGACAAATAAATTACTAAAAATAATTTCTCCGTTTTCTCTTATTGTAAATCCTCCCAGAACATCAAAACCATATTCTTTTTTAAATAGTTTATAAACTTGTCCGACCTCATGCTCTCCTTTTGTTATATACTTTTGATCACCTATTGTTCCTGAATTATCAACTTCCAATAACATACCGACCCAATCAATACAGGTATCACATTGAAAATATGTAGCTGCAATGATATATTTATCTGTAATTGTTTGTATAATGTCAAAAGATTTAGGTCCAAGAAAATATTCATATTCACCCCAAAGCCTGTACCACTGAATTATTCCTTCACTTGATATTTTCATGATCAATCCACGGGTATAAGTAACACGGGTACCATTAAAATCTACTAATTCGCCTATTAGTACCAAATCACCATCACCGTTTATGATTCCTCTGGTAAACTTTCCGTTTTTTTGCCCTTCATTATCTGGCATAGCCCATGTCCAGATGGTATCTCCACTATAATTTGTGCATACCAAATAAGGTTTTTGTTCGTGTTCTGCATTAAACGAATTGGAAACACCAATTGCATAAATACGTTCATTTAAACTGTCTATTTTAACGTCCAGGAATGAATCATCATAATCATAACAGGGTTCTTCAATATCGGGAAAACCCGGGGCATAACCACCATATGCCTTTTGCCAAAGCACATCTCCGTTTTGATTAAAACAAACCATGGCTGCGGTATGGTCAATTAGATTACCGGTGCTATCATGGTATAAATCAAATTGTCCATACAATAAAAAACGATTAGAATCGATACGTGTTAAACCATTTAAGTAAAATGATTCATCCACATCCAGGTATTTGGCATCTAATATATTGCCTGCAGAATCCCAGATAACACGGCCGGCATAACCGTAAAAGTTTATACCATGGTTACCTGTTGAAAGATATGTGCTGTCACTGATTTGAAATGAGTTTTGTTGAAATGCCAATGTTACGCTATCATTGAAATAAATTGAAAACTCATGGTAAAAGCTTTCGGGTTGGGCGTAGGTGCTTGTTTATGCAAGCAGCAAAATCAATAAAATGGGGAGGAGTTTTGGGGTTTTCATATAATCTGTATTTTTCACAAGTTAAAATAAATTAAAAGATCACGTGGCATTCGTCTGTTTCACCATGTTTGCTCTTTTATCTATACGCAATGGAATTCCATGATGTTGCATTTTTTCCAAATTCACATACCAAATATAAACATATTTATTAATACAAACAACTTTAAATCGTTTTAATTTTTACATATTTTGGATAAATTAGGAATTGATATAAATGAAGATTTCAAAATCCTAAATAATTTGCTGTTTACTGCCCAAAAAAACAATGTCATAAAAAAAGGGTATATCCCACTGCGCTGAATTTTTTGAATACAGATTAATTGCTAAATTTGTTTTCATATTTATTAGCTATGATAAAAGCCCTGAAACAGTATTATGGTAAGATGCAATTGCGGAAATTGCAGAAACATCGTCATCACAAAGCTGTTAGTGTAAACTGGGAGCAAGTGAAACGGATGGGCATCCTGTATCATTGTGAATCTGAAGGGGATTTTAAAACTGTCAAAAACTATGTTGAAAGCCTCCCCGGACACATGAACCTGAGTACATTGGGTTACGTTGATGCAAAAGAATTGTCAGATTTTTACATCCAGGCGGAGCCGTTCCGGTTTTTTTGCCATGCTGATTTGAACTGGTATTATAAGCCTGTATCTGCCGGGGTCCGGGATTTTATTCATGAACCTTTTGATTTGCTAATCAATTTATGTGATGAGGATGTGTTGCCGCTGAATTTTGTGTTGTTGCAATCGCATGCACGGCTTATTGCCGGTGAATATACCGATAAACAATGGCATGATTTGATGATTGAAACAAAACAAAATGCACCAAAATCATATTTGCTTCAGCAGATTGAACGTTATTTGAAAATGATAAAAACGCAATAGTTAGATTCTGACTATAAAGTCCGTTGGCTGCGTTACGCTCGTCTGAAAAATCCTTATTTACGAAAAGTAAACTCCGGTATTTTCAGTTTTCGCAAGCCTTGCCAGCGAACTTTATAGAACAGCCTTTTTACTTTATAGAAAAAATGGTTATGAAACAAAGCAAAAATTACCAGGGGACCGGTGTAGCGCTGGTAACCCCTTTTAAAAAAGACAAATCCGTGGATTTTCCGGCATTGAAAAAACTGGTTGAACATGTCATAGACGGTGGTGTGGATTTTCTGGTGGTGATGGGTACCACGGCTGAAGCTGCTACCCTTGATGATGATGAGAAAACAGCCGTGTTGAATTACATTGCTGAAATAAATGATAAAAAATTGCCCATAGTGCTTGGCATGGGCGGCAACAACACGGCAAGCCTGACCGCAAAAATCAAGCAGTCGGATTTGAGTTACGTGGATGGCCTGCTTTCCGTGGTGCCATATTATAACAAACCGACACAGGAAGGACTTTATCAGCATTTTAAACAGGTTGCTGAATCCACTGAAAAGGACATTATTTTGTATAATGTGCCGGGACGCACCGGTAAAGATATGGCTGCCGAAACCACACTGAGGCTGGCCCGTGATTTTGATAACATTGTGGCGGTCAAAGAAGCCAGTGGTGATTTTGACAAAGCCATGGACATCATCATCAACAAGCCGGAAGGATTCCAGGTACTCAGCGGTGAAGACCTTGTCAGCCTGCCATTGATAAGTTTGGGAATGTCAGGGGTGATTTCTGTTGTCGCCAATGCTTACCCTTACGAATGGTCTGAAATGGTGAAAGCCACACGTCATGGAAACCTGAATGAGGCCAGGTTGCTCCATTATGGGTTGTTGAAAATGATACGCCTGATGTTTGCCGAAGGGAACCCTGTGGGTGTTAAATCATGCCTGGCACAGCTTGGGATCATTGAAAATTACATGAGGTTACCGTTGGTGCCTGCAACGGAAAAACTCAACAACGACATCGCTGATGAGATAGCGCGTATCCGTAAAATAAGTTAGTGAGTACGGGGGTTCATTCCGTGTGCTTGTTTCAGTGCTTCAATGTCCTTTTGCATGTTGGCAATGGCTTTGTGTATTTCTATATCAGGAGGGAGGGCATCCGGTAATGACGGGCTGATATAATTCACAAATTTCCAGATTTCTTTGATTTCATCTGCTTTGATTTGATACGGCTCATATTCGGGATTGAGAGAATGCAACACCACCATTTTTTTTGATTTCAGGTGATTTTCAATGATTTTAAACACAATGCCATCGTTGATTGTAAGTACAATGACAGCTTCTCCGTCTTTCAGTGCCAGCCAGTTTTCCACATACTCGCCGGTAACCCATGCACCATCAGGAATGGGAGACATGGAATTACCACTGATCTGGAAAGTTCTGTACGTGCGTTCTCTGGATAAAAAAGGCAGGCGAAAACTTGGCAGTTCACGAATGAAATCTGGATCAGCATACCCCCGTGTGTAGCCGGCTTTGGCTTTGTTGTTCACCAGCTCAATGTTTTCCGTATTGTCTTCTGAAACGGTGTGGCTTAATATCCTCAGGCCGGTTCCTTTGATGTATTCATCTGAACCGGCTTCCAGTTTCTGTATATCACGTTCCGAAAATGTGGAAAGGTCTTCTTTGAGCAGGATGTCAATAGGAATGTTGAAATATTTGGAAAAATGAACCAGAGATTTCAGTCCGGGTTCCGCTACGTTGTTTTCATAGCCACTGAGGGTTGATCTTTTCATGTTCATTTCTTCAGCCATATCGCCCTGTGTACGTCTTTTGCGCTTTCTGAGGAATTTTAAGTTTTTGCTGAAATACATAGTATTATGATTATATTTATGGCAAAAGTATGATTAAATTTACGGAAATGCAAATGTTAAAAAAATAAGATGACATTTTTACCAGTTATTAATCAGACCAGTAAAAGTAGATGCTAACCATAAAAATGCTGATTAGCAAAGGTTTAAAATTTGTAAATTGAACAGTGCTCGCCCCTGGGAAAAATAGGGGAACTTCAAAAGAAAACTATCTTTATGATAAATTTGGGAAAAACTAAGCGTGATTAATGAACAACAAAAATCCCGAAGGGGTGACAAAAACAAGGCAAGATAAAATCATAACCCGAAGGGGTGTTATGGTTGTTATTGTAACAGGGTTTCGTTTTCGGTCTTCGTTTTCACTCGCTGGGACCGTGTCCGGCGTAATGGAATGAAGACGGATAAACTTATAACCGGTGATATTTTTGTCCCCCCCATTCGTGGGCGGGGGATAGTTCGGTACCCGCTAAAATCACCTGACAAGTGCTTGTCCTGCACAAATCATCAAAAGTTTAATAAAGTGGAAAAAATCATAAAATTTGCACAAAAATTAAGATCTTTGTCCTAAGTTTGTAAAAAAAGAACAGATTATGATTGATGAAGATAAAATAAGAGATTCGTTTAAAGAAAAAGACTGGGTTGAAATTAAAAGCAACGATAGCTGGGGTACGTTTAAAATAATGTCTGAATTTGTACAGGGTTATGAGAGGCTTGCCCGGCTGGGACCATGTGTCTGTGTATTTGGGTCTGCCCGGACAAAACCCGGTACCAAATTTTACAAAATAGCTGAAGATATTGGCTTCCTGCTAACCAAACACGGCTATGGTGTTATCACCGGTGGGGGACCTGGTATAATGGAGGCTGCAAATAAAGGAGCAAAAACGGGAGGAGGAAAATCTATAGGTTGTAATATCAAACTGGAATTTGAACAACAACCAAACAAATACATTGATCCCGGCAATATCCTGTCCTTCGATTACTTTTTTGTCCGAAAAGTGATGTTTATGAAATACAGCCAGGGTTTTATTGTATTGCCCGGCGGTTTTGGTACATTTGACGAATTGTTTGAAGCCATAACACTTATTCAAACCGGCAAAATTGCAAGGTTTCCCATCATAATGCTTGGTAAATCATATTGGCACGATATGGTTCAATGGTTAAAAGACAAAGTTATCAGTGAAAAAAACATTTCTCCTGAAGACCTTGACATCTTTCACCTTGTTGATACTTCTGATGAAGCCGTTGAAGCGATTGTGGAATTTTACAAGAAATACGAACACAAACCCAACTTTTGATATACGGGAGGATGGAGTAGGGTTACGGGTTTTCCGCTCCACTGCGTTCCGCCGGACAAGCTGGGTTGCAGGTTGTTTGTTCCTTGTTGCGGGTTTATGTTTCTTTTTTATGCCATATTAACGGTGTAATTATTCAATTTTTGACCTGTTTTTTATTTATACCATATCTTGCTGGCTTTAATTGGACAACACTAGCTTAACCATTTAACAGGTGAAAATCAAACCATATGTAGACATATCTTTAAATGTTTAGATTATTTTTCATTTTAAATAACTCACGTTTTAACAGACAATGGTCTTGAGTTTACCAATAAGCTTATTATAAATCCAAAAAAGAAAACCATTGTAAAAACCGTCTAAACTTGATGATGGCTGCATGGTAAATTTTAGTATACCGGGGTATGTTTTAAAACCAGAATTTTGTCAGGAATGAGTGCAATACCATGTTCACCCCGTGAAATAAAATCGAAGATTTTAACGCGAAGTATTATTTCACGGGGTGAACTTAAGCATTACCAAATGACGACACAAAATCACTGAAAGTAAATTTTAAAGAAGATCCTTGTAAATTTAAAAATAAAGTTTCAATTTTACAATCTCAAGTTATCATAGTCCGGCGTAACAGAGTGAAGACGGAAACAAGCTTGTGAAACTTAACAAATAGTTAATACAGATTTGAACGAAACTTGGTATAAGATGGAGGTGAAATGAATGAGAGGGATAAATTTTCGATTGATTTTCAGGATAATCAGCAGAACATTTATTATCATTTCAATATCAATATTTCTATGTTCATTAGTTGGTTACTATTATAAAGAGTCTGTTTCTCCGTTTATCTACTCTGGGCTTATTACGCTGGTCATTGGTGTCGTTTTGTATCAATTGACAAAACGAAAGGATAAAAACAATGATTTAAATAAAAGAGAAGCTTATCTAACAGTCGGATTAACATGGTTCCTGGTTTGCATTGCAGGTGCATTGCCTTATATATTTTCAGAAACAATACCACATTTCATTAATGCTTTGTTTGAATCTGTTTCCGGTTTTACAACCACCGGATCATCTATCCTGACTGATATTGAAGCGTTGCCGAAATCAATACTGATCTGGCGCAGCCTTACACATTGGATTGGAGGGCTCGGTATTATAGCGCTCTTTATACTAATTATGCCATCATTCAGGATGGGTGCTTATCATCTTTTTACATTGGAATCATCATTACAGGATAAGATTAAACCGAGAATCCGGTCTGTTGGAATAAGAATAATGATAATTTACATTACCTTAACTGTCATTGAAATCATCTTGTTGTTGCTTGGTAACATGAATTTATTCGAAAGCGTTTGTCATGCATTTGGGACAATTGCCACTGGTGGATTTTCCCCAAAGAATACAAGTATAGGTGGTTATTCGCCTTACATTCAGTATGTGGTTATGGTGTTTATGTTTTTGTCAGGCACCAACTTTATTATCTATTATTACCTTATCAAGCGAGATTTTGATAAAATCAGGATGAACAGTGAAGTAAAATTCTATGTCAGCATTGTGTTGGGAATATCGCTTCTAATAACTTTTGTTTTGCACTTTAACATGGGAAAACCGCTTGAAACAGCTTTTCGGGAAAGTTTTTTTAATGTGATTTCGATTTTGACATGTACCGGCTATGCCACAGCAGATTATTTACAATGGCCCGCTTTTGCATGGATATTGTTATTTTTCACTATGTTTTTTGGTGGAAGCACAGGGTCAACAGCCGGTGGCATTAAAATGGCAAGACATGTGGTTTTCTGGAAAAACATCAAAAATATGTTCCGGCAACTGGTGCATCCTCGTGCCGTACTTACTGTCAAGCTCAACGGAAATCTTGTGAATGAGAAATCTAATTGCTCCATTTTAACTTTCATGGCATTGTACATGTTGGTTTTTACTATCGGCACCATTGTTTTATCATTCATTGGATTAGACATACAAACGGCTGCCGGCTCAGCTGCAACAAGTTTGGCTGGTATAGGCCCTGGCATCGGGACTGTTGGACCGGCAGGCAATTTTGCCCATATCCCTGAAGCTGCAAAACTTGTCCTTTCTTTTTTAATGATTACAGGCAGGCTCGAAATTTATACGATTTTGGTTTTATTTACCAGAACTTTTTGGCAATTTTGAAATAATGATTTGTTACTAATTTTCAAAGTTAATGTCTTAATTACAACAGACTTGCCACAGATTTCACTGATTAACACAGATTTTATTTACATTAACAAAACAAACCTGCGCAAATTCCTATAATATGGGGCAAATTGTGCGCAAACGAGGGCAGAAGCAAGCTTGCTTGAGCTATGCCGAGTGCAGCCATAATTATTCAAAGCAAATTAAATAACGACTGAATAATTACATTCATTTTATATTTCATT
This sequence comes from Bacteroidales bacterium, assembly GCA_049975305.1. GTDB lineage: Bacteria > Bacteroidota > Bacteroidia > Bacteroidales > ML635J-15 > JAQIBY01. Next base: position 12,133 of record JBNGDT010000052.1, read on the forward strand.
ACTTTTGGATTTCAATACCATGCAAGTTACGCATAACAAGATTCAGATATATGGGCAAAATTAAAATTTCATCCTGTCCATGTCCCGCTTCATATCCTTATCCTTGATGTCTTTGCGCTTATCGTGCAATTTTTTCCCCTGCGCCAATGCTATTTCCACCTTAGCCAATCCCCGCTCATTAATGAACAGAGATATTGGAATCAGGGTATATCCACGCTCGGTAACGTATTTACGGATTTTATTTATTTCTTTTTTCTGAAGCAGTAATTTACGAGTGCGCTGTGGTTCATGGTTTGCAATGTTGCCGTACTGATACTCTGCAATATGAAGGCCTTTGATGTACACTTCACTGTTTTTATCAACAACACAATAGGCATTGTTGAAATTCACTTTCCCGTTACGGATGGATTTTATCTCGGTTCCCACAAGTTGAATCCCTGCCGTAAATACATCCATTAACTGATATTGATAAGATGCTTTTTTATTTTTAAACTCTCTTACTTTTTGATGTTCCATAAAAACCTCCACCCGGATACCCCGGGAAATTCAAAATTTAAAGTTCAAAATAAACCAGAAACAATACAAACCCTTTGGTAAGTTTTGCTATTTAAGCGCCTAAAACCATGTCATAAATGGTGTTTTCAATGAAAGCACCAAAAACAGGATGAGCAAATGAATCCCGACTGTAAAAATCACGGCCAGGATGCCAAACAAACTTATTTTCTCCTTGTGTATTCCCGGTATTTTTTGTGTTCCTGCCCAGAATAAATAAACAGCATAAAAAGACAATATTCCCAGAAAAAACATGCTCCGGAACAGAGCCATAACAGCAATGGGAAGATATCCCAACACTAGGGGTAAAGCAAGAAGCTGAGCACACCGGTTTGTTTTAGTCTCGTTTTCAAATGATTTAAGCAGGTATTTCAAAGCGATTTCTGACAAAAAATAAGCAATGACTAGTCCTGCCATGATGGCTATGGAAAAACATACAATGTACAATACCGACTCTGTAACATAGGCAGACAG
>JBNGDT010000053.1:0-2778 GCA_049975305.1 Bacteroidales bacterium
ATAGCTGCCTTCATGCCGCAGCATGGAAGGAAACACAATGCAGTGAAACACAATGTTGTCTTTGCCAATGAAATGGATCAGGCGGGTATCTTTATTTTTCCAGTATGTTTCCCAATCATTGGTAAGTTCTTTTGTAGCGGAGATATACCCTATAGGTGCATCAAACCAGACGTAAAGTACTTTATTGCCGGCACCTTTTACGGGGACGGGAACTCCCCAGTTTAAATCTCTGGAAACTGCACGTGGGGCCAATCCGCTGTCAAGCCATGATTTACACTGCCCATATACATTGGGTTTCCATTCTTTGTGTTCTTCCAGTATCCACTGGCGAAGTTCGTTTTCGTATTTATCCAGTGGCAAATACCAATGTTTTGTTTCTTTCAGTACGGGTTTGTTTCCACTAATGGCGGATCTTGGATTGATTAATTCCGTGGGAGATAATGACGACCCACATTTTTCGCATTGGTCGCCATAAGCTTCTTCGTATCCGCATTTTGGACAAGTACCAGTGATGTATCTGTCAGCGAGAAATTGATTTTCCTGCTCGTCGTAATATTGTTCGGTTGTTTTTTCTATGAATTCGCCTTTGTTGTACAGGGTTTTAAAAAATTCGGAAGCTGTTTCGTGATGTATTTTATTGCTGGTACGTGAATATATGTCAAAACTGATGCCAAATTCCTCAAACGCATGTTTTATCATGTAGTGATACCTGTCCACAATTTCATGGGGGCTTACACCTTCTTTTTTTGCTTTCAGCGTAATGGGGACGCCGTGTTCATCGCTACCGCAAATAAATTTTGTGTCTTCTCCGCGTTGTCTCAGATACCGTACATAAATATCGGCAGGCACATACACGCCGGCAAGATGTCCAATGTGTACCGGCCCATTTGCATAAGGCAATGCTGCTGTAATGAGGTGTCGTTTGTAATTTTTCATTTTCTTCTTAATTTTAGAAAACAGCAACAAATGTAATGAAATTATTTCAAGGTTTGAGATTTAAGGTTCCGGGTTGCGGGTTACGGGTTTCGGGTTTTGTGTTTTTGTTCCAAATGTATCCGAATAGTTACTGATTTTGTAATATTTCTCTTTTTTTCTCCAGCCGTTTTTTATCTGTTTTGCTGAGAGAAGTTTCATCAACCACCATAACATCACGCCGTAGGTCGAAAAGGCGGAGGTCAATATAGCGTTTGGGATTGAACCGCATATCCTGAACCAGTCTGTTGAGGTTTGTGCTGGCACTTTCCAGTTCATTATACAGGCTATCGTTGTTTACCAGAAGCCCAAGGCTGCCTTCGCCTTTGTTGATTTTGTCAGTAATAACCGCTACATCGTTGATGACTTTGTTTGCCTGGTTGAGGGTTTTTGTAAGTTGTGCTGCTTTCAGGCTGTCAGAGAGATCAGACATATTGTTGATGGTGTTTTTAATGGCTTCATTGTTATTGCTGATGGTGGAGGTGATGTTGTCAATGTTATTCAGGATGGAAGCCATACGGTTTTTTTCTTTTTCCATTAAGGAAGCAAGGTTTTCTGATGAGGTTTCAAGGTAACTCACGGTGCGTTTTATGCTGGAAATACTGTTTTTTAGGTTGCGTTGGGTTTCTTCGTTGAAGATGTACCTTACCACTTCAATGGCTGTTTGCATTTCTTTCAACAGGTCTTCTGCCTGGTTTCGTATCGGCATCATTTGCATGCTAACCTGTTCTTTCAGGCTTTGTTCTGTTGCGCCGATGAGGGTGTCACCATCCTTGTAACAGGTGTTGCTGTTGCTTAATAATATTTCAATGCCTTTGGTCCCAATCAAATCCATACTGTATATACGGGCAACGGATGAATCCGGAATGGTATATTTATTATCCGTTGTAATGCTTACCAGCAATTGATTGTTTTGTTCTGTCAGCATTTTTATATCATCTACTTGCCCGATTTGAAAACCGTTCATGGTTACTGCATTTGATATATTAAGGCCTTCGATCCTGTCGTAAAGTACATAATAGGTATGTTGTTTGTTAAAAAGGTCTTTGTTTTTCAGATAGTTGAATCCCCAGTAGGTTGTGGCCAGGATGATAACAATTAATACACCGGTAAAAACATATTTTCTGCCTTGTTTGGTCATAGCTTATTGATTTAGTGTTTTTATGGCATCACGTACTGTCATCCTTTTATTGTTTCTAAAGGCTACAATAAAACAATCCTCAATTTTAGCACTCACTTTTTCATGCAAGCTAACAATTTTTTGGTAATCGTTGGTTTTTTCAGTGGTATGTTTATAATATCCATTGTGTTTGTATTGCCACAAGTCATTAAATGCGGGATACATATTTTGAAGTGTATCAATTGAATCTTTGGAGGTGCCAATTTGTATTCTGAAACAAATTTCATCATTTTCAGCAGGTGGAAAAGAAGGGATGTTGCTGTATTGATTGGTTGTATCGTGTGCAATGTTCTGATTATCCGGTTCTTCCAAATATACCTCAAGGGATTCTTCTTTGAGCAAATTGTCAGCTTCAAAATCTTTTTTATATGCTTTAAAAGCTCTGTAAATAGCAGAAGCCAGGTATGTAACGCCATCCTCCGAATTGAGAAATTTTTCTTCTTCCGGATTAGAAATAAAACCTGCTTCAATAAGAATACTTGGCATGGCAACTTTGTAAAGAACCCAGAATCCTGCTTGTTTTACGCCGCGATCATGGCGTCCCACGTGTTCTCTGAATTGTTCCTGTACCAATGCGGCTAAATTCAGGCTCTGGTTTAGATAGGCATTTTGAAACATACTGAACA
>JBNGDT010000053.1:2788-12823 GCA_049975305.1 Bacteroidales bacterium
GGATTCGGGACTGTTTGGATCAAAACCGCCATAATTTTCTTCGTAGTTTTCTTCCTGTAGGATAACTGCATTTTCTTTTTTGGCTACTAAAAGGTTGGCCTCCGACACGTGCAAGCCCATAGCAAAGGTTTCAGCACCGAAAGGTTTGGAGGAAGTGGATGCGTTGGCATGAATACTGATGAACAAATCTGCTTTGGCATCGTTGGCAATTTTAGCCCTTTCGTACAATTTGAGGTATTTATCGGTTTTGCGGGTATAAATGACTTCAACATCAGGAAAGTTCTTTTCAATATATTCCCCCAGTTTAAGTGCAATGTTCAGGACAATGTCTTTTTCATTAGAAAATTTGCCCACAGCACCGGGGTCTTTGCCACCATGCCCGGGATCAATAACCACTTTTTGCAATTTGATGTCCTTTTTGCCATTTTGTGCTGAAAGGAAATCAGCCTGAAAGCACAATATCAGGATACTTAGTATAAGTGTTATTCGTTTATTCATCATCAGCATTGCTGTTTTGAATGCATTTTTTAATTAGTTTTGAACCGGATTTAAAACTACAAAAACAACGCCAAATTTTTGAAAATATTTGATAAAATATTCAAAAGCTTATTAACAATGCTGATATTCATTGCCATTGGATGGCGTATTACAATAGTGCCGGGGATAGAAATCTGGGATAATGCAATGCAAATCTTACCTGATACTACCAATATTGAATCATCAGATACTGTAGTTGTAAACGATATCCTATCTAAAGACAGTGTCAAAAATGACAGCTTGGTTTCAGATAGTGCTGGTGTAAATGACAGCATTCAACATGACAGCACCGTAACAGATAGCATGGAAAAGGAAAAGTTTTCAAATGCACTTGAATATCCTGTTTATTACCATGCTACTGACAGTAATATCATTTATTTACAAAAAAGTCTGATTTATTTGTACAGGGAAGCTGAAATTAATTACGATGCTATACAGGTCAATGCTGATTTTATCAGGGTGGATCTGGATAAAAATGAATTGCTGGCTTATGGCATGCCTGATTCAACTGGAACAACAGTGGGGAAACCGGTATTTAAACAGGGCGATGAAAGTTTTAAAGCGGATACCATACGGTACAATTTTAAATCCAAACGGGGAATAATTAAAGAAGTGTCAACCGAATTTGATGGTAGTTTTATGCATGGTGCACTTACAAAAAGACAAGCAGACAAAAGTACCCACATGATAAATGGAAAATTTACAACCTGTGAGCTGGAACATCCGCATTTTTATTTTAATATTTCCAAAGCCAAAGTTATTCCCAATGATAAAATTGTAGCTGGCCCCTCATACCTTGTTCTTGAAGACATTCCTACTCCTGTGGGGATTCCGTTTGGTTTTTTCCCCAACACCAAAGGGGCTTCTTCAGGTGTCATTATTCCTGAATACGGGGAAGAGCAAAACCGTGGTTTTTTTCTGCGTAATGGTGGTTATTACTGGGCTATCAATGATTATCTTGATTTGCTACTGACTGGTGGTATATATTCAAAAGGAAGTTGGGAAGCCAGGGCTGTAACTCACTATAAAATCAGGTATAAAATGAGCGGGAACCTGAGTTTTCATTACAATAGAAACGTGCTGGGGTACAAAGGACTTGAAAATTATCAGACAAACCGGATGTATAAATTCAAATGGTATCATAAACAAGACCCGAAAGCGCATCCCAGCATGAATTTCAGTGCCAATGTTGACATGAGTTCCAGTGCTTATGACAAGTACAATACCTACAGTGCACAAAGCCGTTTAACAAACACCAAGCAATCTAGTATCAACTTCAGTAAGTTTTGGCCGGGGACGCCATTTTCGCTCAATATGTCATTGCTGCACAGTCAAAACAGCAGAGACAGTTCTGTGACGCTTACTTTACCGCAGATGAGTTTCAATATGAACCGGATTTATCCTCTTAAGCGAAAAGAAGCCACCGGAAGCCCCAGAATATATGAAAAGATCGGAATCAGTTATTCCATGTCCACACTCAACCGGGTAACAGCTCATGAAGATTCGATTTTTGAATCGCAAATCGGTGATTTTACAAACGGGATAAAACATAGTATTCCGGTCAGTACAAGCATGAAACTTTTCAAACACCTGACTTTATCACCGAATTTTAATTTTACGGACCGTATGTATTTTGAGGAAACCAATCGGTATTATGATGATTCTCTTTTCAATGAAACCAATTCTACTTATGGTGGGGTGGTCAAAGAGCAGGTACCGGGATTTTTTAATGCGTGGGATTACCGGGCAGGGGTAAATTTGTCAACAAAAATATACGGTATGTTTGAATTTAAGTCTGAAAGACTGAAAGCCATACGCCATGTGTTAACTCCAAGTGTAAGTTACAGTTATTTTCCTGATTTTTCAGACGAGAAATACGGCTTTTATGAAAATTACATCTCCGACATCCGTTATGATGAATACACAGGACAATATGATACCGTTCGTGGTACGTATTCACGGTTTGAAGGCGGTGTTTACGGCTCTCCGCCCTCTGGTGGTGCCGGGTCTGTTAGTTTTTCACTGAGCAACAAACTGGATATGAAGGTAGCCACCCCTAATGACACAGCAAAAAAAGTAAGAAAAATAGCATTGCTTGAATCATTGAATTTCCTGACCAATTACAACATCATGGCAGATTCCCTAAATTGGTCCCCATTAACAATGACAGGCCGTACCCGTATTGGAAAATTCAACATCAATTTCAGCTCTATGTTTGACCCGTATGCGTACATGGTGGATACATCCGGCAACGCAAAACGCATCAACGAAATGCAATTGAACCGTGAAGGCGAACTGTTTCGTATCACACGGGCCAGCCTGAATTTAGGGGTGGGGTTCAACGCGTCCAAAAACAAGGAAAACAATCAGCAAGCACAAAACTTTTTATACGGCTACCCGCATTCTTACGTTGATTTTTCAATACCGTGGAACGTAAATTTTGATTATACACTAAATTACAACAAGCCTTACGATGAGAAAAACCTGACCCAAACAGTAAATGTCAGGGGAGATGTGAGCATCACTAAAAAGTGGAAAGTCAGTTTCAATACCGGCTATGATTTTGTGAACAAAAAAGTGTCTTATACACACGTTGAAATCCACCGCGATCTGCATTGCTGGGAAATGAGCCTGGCATTTGTGCCCTTTGGAAACAATACGTATTACAGTTTTCAAATCAATGTGAAATCGCCCATGCTGCAAGACCTTAAGCTGAATAAACGACAGAGTTTCTGGGATAATATTTGAGATAATCCATGGCTTTTGTTTTGATATCATTCTGAATATCCTGAACGGAAATGCTATTGATGATGCTTTCAAGCCGGCCGGAATGCAAGATGTAATTTCGTGTGTATTGATAATTCAAATCGTATATCCACGCTATTTGCAATAATTTAAAATCATTGAGGTAGTGCATGTCGGATTTATAGACAATGGATTCATTAAAAAACGCATTCAGCACTTTTTTGCTGATTTTATCTTCATTTTTCAGACCCAGTTCAAGGCTGATATTGCGGTTGCCTTTGAGCATGTCACGGTAATATTCATCCACGATGCGGTAAATATCCATTTTGTCGGCGTCACGTATCATTTTGGCAAACATTATGGTTTGTTTGTCCAAATTCTCTTCAATAATGGGTAACCCGTGATTGTGGATACTTGCAATGATGGTATGTTGCTCACCGACGGTAAATTTCTCCAGTTTGTCGATGCCTTTCAACTCTTCAATGCCCAAATCGCCATGATATACCGAATCTTTATCTGAAAATGTGTTGTAATCACGGTATTGCCTGAACCTTCCGATATCGTGATACAAACCAATGAACTCTGCCAGTTTAATTTGGTAATCAGAAAGATCAAGGCTTATTGCCAGATTTTTAATATGATTGCAAACCTGTAAACTGTGTTTGTGTTTCAACAGAACATTTTGATTGAAAAAATCATCATCAGTGCGAAAAAAGTCACCAACGTAATTATTCAACCAGCTTTTTTCACTTTCGATACTCAACTGTTGGTTCATTTCTTTAATTCTAAGTTTATTGCTGCAAGGTAATTCATGTTGCTAATAAGAAAACACAAAAATCAAGATTTGCGAAGACTGAAAATACCGAAGTCCTGTAGAAATTATCAGGAAGAGGATTTTCAGACAAGCGTAACGCAGATCCTTATCTTTTTTCCTTAGCTACGATTTATCTTTTTAAAAAGGTCAATGCGTTCCTGCAATGCATCCATTTTATCCAGCCCTATTTGAGAGACACAGGCACGCAATCCTTCGCTGTGTGTTGACCCTGTATTGTCAAGTGTTATGGCAGATATTCCAACTTGTATCAAAGCTTCAAGTAATTCTCTGCCGCTCATGCCAGGATAAGAGATGGTAAAATAAAATCCATCGGCAATGGGTTTGTCAATATCTTTGTCATATACGATATCAAACCCGGCTTCGGTAAACATTTTTTTCATAATAGATGCACGCATACCGTATTCTTTTAAGGATTCCACGAAATTGAATTTACCTTCATTTGCAGCTTTAAACATAGCTGCCAGTGCGTATTGGGCTGAATGTGATACCCCTGATGACAAAGAATAGATGATACGCAACACAAAGGTGTATCCAAATTCATCAGCTCCGAATCTTTCTCTCAACGGGCCATACTTTCTGTGAAACAACTTGTCGGATATGGCCGTAACAGCAAGTCTTTGGCCTGCATAACTAAATACTTTGGAGCTTGAAATCAGCAAAATGTAATTATCTGTGTATTTTGATACGCTTGGTTGATAAGGCGGCTCTCCAGGTTTTGACATATCCACACGAAAATCCATAGCAAAATAGGCAAAATCTTCAATCACGATAACATCATATTTATTTGCCAGTTCACCAATAATTTTCAATTCTTCATCCGTCAGGCATACCCATGTGGGATTATTGGGATTGGAATAAATGATGCTATTGATGTTTCCATTTTTCAGGTATGATTCAAGTTTATCACGCAATTTTTCGCCCCTGTAATTGTACACATCAAAGCTTTCATATTTTTGATTCAGTATCTTAAGTTGTTGTTTTTGTACCGGGAATCCCGGGTCAATAAACAGAACGGTATCTTTTTCCGGGTCAATGTTGCCACACATCAAAAAACAGGCATAACCGCCCTGCATAGAACCAACTGTTGGGACACAACTTTCTGGGCTAATGTCGGTGTTCATGAAATTTTTGATGAATTTAGAGGCTTCTTCCTTTAGTGGTTTTATCCCGTCAACCATTGGGTAATCGGAGGCGACCCCTTTTTTCAGAGCTTCTATTTCAGCGTTGACACCAATTTCCGGAGGGTTGAGGCCGGGAACGCCCATTTCCATGCGGAAAAATGGAACGCCAGAATCTTCCTGAATGAAATTAACCAAGCCAACAATTTCACGGATGGTAGCTTTTCCAAGGTCATGCAAGCCGAATTTGTTTACAAATCGATCAATATAGTCTTTGCTAAAAGGTAAATTTTTCATAATTAACCATGTTACGATTCTGTTACAAGATTAAAAATAATTCCAGGATAAAGTAAATGTTGTAAAACATAATAAACATGAGTACAGTATGAAAGGTCAAAAAAAAATGATAGATGCCTAACTCTTGTACCAACACATGCCACAAAGACACGAAGACACGAAGACACCAGGAGCCACATAATACTGAATTACAGCATTTTAAGATTTGTAATTTATGGTGTCTTCGTGTCTTTGTGGCAAGGCAATTACTTTTTAGACTGGTCGCAAATTTTATTGATTCAGGATAAGCGGAAGCCCGTCTTTTCCGCCAATAACCACAATTTTTGAATTATTGCTTTGGGCGAGTTTAAGAGTTGTTTCGATGCCACGCATTTTTAGCAGTTCTGGTGTCAGGGATTGGTTGATGATTTTGTTGGCCATGGCTTCACCTTCAGCCTGAATGCGTTTACGTTCGGCTTCTTTTTGTTCTTTTTGCAGTTTAAATTCATAAGCCAGTGCTTCCTGTTCCTGTTCTAATTTCATTTCAATGGCATCTTTAATTTGTGGTGGCAGATTGATTGACCTGATGAGCACAGCCTTAGTAGTAATAAAATTGTCTTTCAGTTTTTCAGTTGATTCCTGGATAATTTCGTTTTCAACCTGTGCCCGTTGTTTTGAGTAAATTTCCTCTGCCGTGTATCGTCCCATCACCTGCCTGACGGTGGACCTTACTTCGGGTACCACCAATTGATTTTTAAAATCCTGCCCAAAATTTTTGTGCAGATATGGCAATTGATTGTAGGTTGGAAAATACCTGACGGTGATATCTACGTTGATGGACAATCCGTTTTTATCAAGTACATCCATCGTTTCTTCAGATGTCCTTTCTTTGACATTGTAAACGGTAAATTTGTTCCATGGAGCAAAAACATGAAATCCTTCGTCATACACCATGGTTGTGTCAAGGCCATCGCCAAAAGTCCTGAAAATAACGCCGCGTTCGCCGGCATCCACAATTTTAAACATAGAGTTTCCAAAAATCAGCAGTAAAACGACAACAACGCCGAGTCCAATTAATAATTTCTTTTGATACTGGTTCATAATTATTCCTTTTTTAGTGTTTTTAAGATAAATCTGGTTTAATACAAAGTACAGGGATGTTTGATCCCATAATGATTTTTTTTGCCAAAGAACCCATGATTGTTTCCTTCAATGGATTTTCCTGCTGTATCATAATTACAATCAGGTCTCCTTCAACATCGTCAGCATAATCCAAAAGGCCTTTTGCTATGTCATCAACTTTATTGTTTGTTTTTAGTAATTTAGTTGAACATGATATATTATTATTAACAAAGTAATCCTTAACTTGTTCGAGCAAAAGCCTTAATCTGGTAAGTTTAAATTCTTTTGTTGGAGCTGAGGCTGATACTACATTGACGTGGGAATTGAAATATGATGCCAGTTTCTTTGTCATATTCAGTTTCTCCGTGGTTGTTTTTGTCAGGTCTAATGGTAGTATAATACGATGGCAACCATGCCTGTGATGTTTGCCTTTGATACTGAAAACCGGGCATGGTGCTTCTTTTATAATGCGCATGGTTATAGGTCCGATGGTCATTTTCCGTGTCCCGATAAAAATAAAACGGGCGTTGATGTTTATTGCAGTTTTCAGTATAGATGACACAATACGGCCATTTTCAATGTGAAAACTACAAGGAACTCCTGATTGTTCTGTTACTTCCTGGCTCAAAGTATTTAATTTGTCAGTAAGTGTGTCGATCTCATCGTTAAATCCGAATTCATTGTTTTTTGAAATATGGCCGGTGATTACATGCACATGCAGGAGAATGATCCTTGCATTGACAAGTTTTGCAATATTATAAGATTGTTTCAGTGCAATCATGGATTGTTCACGAAAATCTACAGGCACTAAAATGGAATCAATTAATGTATCCATATAATATTTTTTGTACTTTTGATTTTTGACTATTAATCATAAGACAAAAGTAAAAAAATTTCGGATATGAAAAAAATATTATCTTCTGAACTGATACTGAACCCGGATGGTAGCATATATCATATAAAGCTTAAGCCGGAACAAATTGCAGATGACATTATTCTGGTTGGTGATCCCGGCAGAGTGGAAGTGGTGTCATCATTCTTTGATGAGATACAGCATAAAGTGCATAATCGCGAATTTGCTACACACACGGGCATCTACAAGGGAAAAAGAATAACATGCATATCTTCCGGGATCGGAACTGATAATATTGATATTGTTGTCAATGAGCTGGATGCGCTTGCAAATATAGATTTGGATAAGCGTGTACAGAAGAAATCACATCGCAGCCTGAATTTAATCCGGATAGGAACAAGCGGAGCTTTGCAGGAAGATATTCCTGTTGACAGTTATGTCTTAAGTGATATAGCGGTTGGTTTTGATGGCACGCTGAATTTTTACGCCGGCCGTAATTCAGTCTCCCTTCTGGATGCTGAAGCTGCATTTAAGCAGCATGTAAATTGGGATGCGTTGTTGAATACGCCTTATTTTGTTAAAGCATCCGATGTGTTAAAAGCAAAAATCGGAAAGGGACTGAAGTCTGGAATTACTATATCATCCAACGGTTTTTACGGACCTCAGGGGCGTGTGTTGCGCCTGCCGTTGCGTGTACCTGAGTTGAATGAAAAAATGCGTTCTTTTGAATACGATGGATTGAAAATTACCAATTATGAAATGGAAAGTTCGGCTATATACGGGCTTGCACGCATGCTTGGCCATAATGCACTCACCATATGTGCCATTATCGCCAACAGATACAATAAACAATCCAGCAAAGATTATCACCCGGCAGTGGAAAAACTCATAAAACGGGTACTAGACAAGCTTGTTGATGACTAATCACCGCAGAAACGGAGAGATTGCACGAAAGCAAGAAGGAACGACAGGGTGAAAGCACGAAAACACGATTACTCTGTCGCAGACAGCTAATCTGTGTTAACCTGTGCAATCTGTGGCAAAACAAAAAATTCTTACTAATTTTATCCCAAAAACAGGAAAATGAACCAATTGATTACCATTATCACACTGTTTTTTGCCTTGACTGCACCAGCAATTGTAGAGAACAAAAGCAGAGTTGTTTAATCCAAATTTATTTGCTAAATCGCAAAATTAACGTTAATTCAGTGATTGTAATCGCAAATTTAACGAAAAGTGTTTTCAAACAAATAAATCTTATTTTATCATAAAAATCAGCGTCATCAGCGTTCCATCTCTCCCTCAATCCATCTCCCCATCAAAACCCGCGTCCTCCGTGTTCTAACAATCCGTCTCCGCAAAAGCTCCGCCGCCAGCCTGCCTGAAGGCAGTCAGGGATGGGAAGGGACACTGTATGTGAAAATTAGTGGACGAACCTAAGCTATATATTTCCCGTGAAATAATGATCTAAAATGCATACCCAAGGCTGATGCCACCGTATATACTTGGAACAGTTAGGGGAATACTGATTTCAACGTGATCACTGTGGGTAGTGACATCAATTTTGTTCCCAATCATGAAAAAATCTTCTGATTCATTTTCAATATCTCCTCTCCATTGTTCCATGTCAGGGTCATAACCATCCGTTACATTTTTGGCTTCAATAGCTAGGTTCCAGCTTTCCGCGCCCAGACCAATGATTGTCCAGTCGAGGGTGAGATTATTGTTAAATATCCATTGATATCCAAAAGCTACCCCGCCGCCAAAACGTTTAAACCCGCCACTGAATAAGCCATGCCCTTTCATGTTGTAATTTCCATTGACCAGAGGTTCTGCATGTTCCTGTGCAATAGGCTCCATATCCTGATATTCAGCTTCGGTGATTTCATCTTCATACAATACCGATGTGCTGTAATTGTATTTGGTATAACGGATATATAAAGCAATGTAAAATGCATTTGGAGCAGGTGAACTGGGATAAAACCAGTACTCTAAAGCAATGTTAAAAGCATTCATGTTGCTTTTTAAATCTAATTCACCACCATATTCCGCTTCTACTTGTGATGCATCATAAATAAAAGATGGTACGTTATTATGAGGAATCATGCCACCGGTTTTCAACATTACCGACTGGTTTTCATTGATCAGGTGTTCATGATTCAGCCGTATTTCTCCCAATGACAAATTAGCTGAATCAAGTTTAATAATTTGGTTTTAATATGAGAGCCCAGTATAAAAAGGCATTGTTTTGCCACTAAGACACTAAGACACAAAACATCACAAATCTTAAGATGCTGTATATCTGAACTTTGTGACTCTTGGTGTCTTAGTGACTTTGTGGCATTTTCATTTTTTTGACTTTTAGACCGGGCTCATATAACCCTTCAAATTTATTTAAATATCAGAATATAAGTAATATAAGCATTATCAAATACTTACAAACGAATATTAAACGCAAGTAAATAGTTTTTAACCGACTACCATATTCATAGGGTTGTATGTTTGCACCGAGCTGTTTGGGAAAGTCCCGTCAGCCGTAAAAATAAATG
>JBNGDT010000054.1:0-12735 GCA_049975305.1 Bacteroidales bacterium
GTGCCAAATCGTTGATATTCGACTCGATCGCGCTGTGCTGATTGTGTGTGTTTTTCTTCCCTTTCACTATCTTGTCTTCTAATATGCTGAATACCAGCTCGTAATACTCAGGTGTGAGGTATAACTCCTTTAAGGATAGCACTAATTTTGAAAAGGCACCGCGATACTTGGTATTAACCTCTATCTGTGATATCGGTATTTGACCAATTTTTAATTGCTGTTCGAATCTTTTACGCATGGTTCAATAGTGTTTGAATGATGCCCGGAAATATCATCTCCTGGATGCTTCAATAAATTATTCATTGACTCAAAATTAGTGATATGATTCTTATATTACCAAATCTTTTAAGAACTTTTAACTATATTTTTTCAAGTTGTATTCTCATCATAAATTATTTCCGGTATACGAATTATTAAATGTTTTCTTGCAGACATTATTTATTACACGAACATTATTGAAAAAAGCCGCAAAAAAACCAGTGTAAATAATTTAATGCACATGGCCGGTGTCCTCAACCAGGAACTGCGCTGTTTTTCGTGACCGTTGTTCCAAAACCACAGGTTTTCCTTTCAACATTTTCTCAATGGCTTCACTGGTATAATGCCGTATGGTGATCAACTGTAAATGCTCATTATACAGCACTTTGAATTCTTTCTCCAGGCGATCAAGTAATTTGGGTAATTTACGTTTATTGCAATCCACACAGACTGAATAATTGATGGCAGAATTCTGGCTCATGCTAACATGGGCATTATACATGTCAAACATATCAAAAATGCGGCTGATGTGTCTTTCCATGATGAAGGAAAAATCCCGGGGGGACACAGATAACAACACCTGTTCGTCTTTAATAATGTAAACGGGGGGAAGCTTTATTTCTTTTTCAAGATGTTTGATCTCTGTTCCTTTTTCTCCGGGCTCAAGAAATGATTTTACATATAGGGGAATTTTTTTGTTTTCCAGAGGCTTTATGGTACGTGGATGAATGATTTTTGCTCCATAATAAGCCAGCTCAATGGCCTCCTGGTAAGAAATGAGCGGCATTATTTCACAGAAATCATGGTGTTTGGGATCAGCATTCATTACCCCCGGCACATCTTTCCAGATAGTAACATCCTTTGCCCCTGACAAAACGGCCAGGATTGCAGCGGTATAATCAGACCCTTCACGCCCCAGTGTGGTGCGTATTCCCTCAGGGGTGCTGCCGATAAATCCCTGTGTCAGCATGATCCGGTTGCTGTGAACCTGATACCTGTCAAAAGCTCTTTTACTGGTTTCCCAATTCACATTCGCAGCTCTGTAGGTGGAATCTGTACGTATGATGTCCCCTGCATTGACCCACTGAACATCGATGTCTTCGTGTTGCAACCATGTGTTTATGATCAACGATGAAAACAATTCGCCGCGATGGACGATTTGATCGTATTCATAATCATAATTCAGAGACGGTGCGGTTTGTAACTTTTGTTTTAGCGATTCAAACACCTCTGAAAAAGAGGCTGTTTCTTTTGCGTATTTATCTAATCCAAGATCATGATAAACCTGTTCGTGAAATTGCTTTATTTTCTCAAATATTGCTTCTGCTTGAGCAGATTCACGTGTATAATAAGCTTCTGCAAGTTTTTCCAGGGCATTGGTGGTTTTCCCCATTGCGGAAATAACAACAATCACCGGACGGTTTTGCTTTTGAATAATGCTACTTAAATTTTTTATTGATTCAGCATCTTTGATGGATGCCCCTCCGAATTTGTGTACATGCATAAGCTCAATGCTCTTTCATTTTATCTGTGATTCCACGAACCAGTTTGTATTGATTGAAAAATTCCATTGCCAACACCCGCAACACGGTATATGATGGTATTGCCAGCATCATCCCAATTACCCCTGCAAGTTTTCCAGCAATAAGGGTAACAAGAAACACTTCAAGCGGGTGAGCCCTGACAGAATTGCCAAAAATGGTCGGTTGAAATACCATGACATCAATAAGTTGTGTCACAGCAAATGTCAACAGCACAAAAATCAGCATGGGAAGCATTTCATCGTAAAAATCCATCCCCAAATTCCCGGTAATTACAAGCACAACACCTATAGCAGCACCAATCCATGGGCCTAAATAAGGAATAAGGTTTAAAAATCCGGCGATGATGCCTATCAACAAGGCCAGTGAAAATTCAACCCCCGATATTGTCAGGCCGGTGGTAACCAATATCACAATACCCGTTACCTGACCGAGCAAACCAATTAAATACCGGGATATTAGTTTTCGTATCTTATCCAATGCTTTTTGCGTTTTACCTTCATACCGTTTAGGTACAAACAATAAAACACCTTTATCAAACAATTTGTCTTCTTTCATGAAAAAGAAGGTAATAAAAAACACCGCAAAAATGCCTATCAACACACTGCCCAAAGTACTCCCAATTTTATTGAACAACACAGATATTGTATCAAATTTTACAAAATTGACAATTTTCTCACTCAAAAATTCTTTGGATGAAAACTCTGATGTTCCATGGAATGGTATGGAATGCACCCAATTATCAATTTGTTCATACGGGTCTTTTAAATTCTGTGATAAAGTTTTGACTTCAATACTGCTGATGTCTTCGATTTGCTCTCCCACCAACGGAATAATGATTCTGAAAAACAATACTATAACAAAAACCATGCACGCCAACGTAAGCAAAGATGCAAGCCAGCGTGGAAAACGAAAGGATTTTATGTGTATTTTCAATACCCTGTTTACCAGCGGCCGGCCAATCATGGATAGCACGGCTGCTATCAAAATATACGCCACTATCTCAGTAAAAAACCACACAAAAAGCACCAATACAACAATGCTCATTACTCCTATGATATATTGTGTAACCTTATTCATCAGGTATTTTCTTTTTTCCGAAAAATAGTAAAAATTCATAACATAGCGCTAAAATGCTTAGTTTTATTTTTATAAAATCTTCTGATAATATATATGGTAAATGGTATTTGGATTTTTTTGCCATTAATTTATTCTTTCCAGCATCATATTTTTACGTATGTTTACATAAACATTTTATCAAATTTCATGAAAACTATAAAATATATCCTTTCATTTATTGTGTTTATTTCATTTGCATTGACTTCATATACGCAACCATGGATGAAATACGTTGACACCAAATCTGACAAAGCCGGTTTTTACGAAATCCAGGATGCTTTTAATCAATACTGGGCTAAGCGTGAATATGAAAAAGGCAAAGGGTTTAAACAATTCAAGCGGTGGGAATATTTTATGGAACCCCGGGTTGATAAAGATGGATTTATTGATCCCTGTGCTGTATTCGATGTATGGAAAAAAATGCAACATAATCCCTCATCTGCTCCAAAAGACGAAGTTGCTAACTGGACACACCTTGTCCCGGCTGATGCTGATCAAATCGAATTTACGTTTATGAATTTTGATGTTGAATAAGGACCCGGAGGCACCTGTGATTATGACCGCATTTTACTATTTAACGATCTCATCCCTTATGATGGTTATAAACTTGGAGAATACTGCAACAACAATTCCCCGTCAGGCAGCATCATCACAACTGAAGGCAAAGGACTTGTGCGTCAAATTACCGACGGTGGCGTTACTGAAGCTGGTTTTAAGCTATTCTGGCAATGTTTAAAAGTGGATTTCGTGCATACCGAAGATGCCGCTGATTACAAAAACAATTCAATTTACAGATATATCTACAAATTACACGTTGGCATGGGCATGGGATTTTGCAGATGGTGAAACCAGCGATGAACAACATTCTGAACATACGTATGACCAGGATGGTATTTATCCTGTGAGCCTTACCATAACTAATGATCAGGGAGAATATACAGAAACAAAAGACATTGAAATATCGGAAATGAACATTGAAAATAACCAGTTTTTGTCTGAACTGAATGTGTTTCCAAATCCTGCACAAAAAGAAGATGGAATTTACATTCATTCGCCGGGTAAATCTGAACTTTATTATGAATTATTTTCTATGAAAGGCAATCTTGTTCTGTCAGGTCACCTTAATGTATCGGAAAAAGAAAATCAACATATTGACGTCCGGCATGTTTGGCACCAGGCATTTATAATCTAAAAATCAGACCAGGTAACAAACATATTTTTAAACATATCAGTATTTTATAATGAATTCAGAATGTTGTTTATTTTAGCGTTGTGAAAGGGAAAGCTGTTTCTTGTTTGAATAAAAAAGTTGGCAGTAGGCAAAGGGCAGTAGGCAAAGAGCAAAAGGCAAACTAATAAATCAAAAATATGAAAAGTAGTGTACTCTTATTTATTTTTATATTGTCCATGATTTTTGGCTATGCACAGCATGCAACAAAGTCTCCTGATGCCTTTAAATATCAGGCACTGAACGCAAAATACAGTGTACAAGAACGATCTTATGACGATTATGATGTTACTTTTTATTTTCTGGATCTGATCATGAATAATGAATCCATTGATGTGGAAGGTACTGTCCGTATAGATTTTGAAACCATATCACCGGGCATAACAGAAATTGTACTTGACCTTGATAATCAACTAAATGTTGCAGAAGTCAGGTTGGATAATACCTCGGTGAGTTATACCCATGAGGATAATGCCATTACCATTCCTTTGTCAAAATCTAAAAGCAGGGCAGTGCATACTGTTGAAGTTGATTATGCCGGCACACCACCGTATGGGATGTTCAATGAAACATACCCCTATCTGAATGAAACCACAACATTCAGTTTATCTGAACCTTACGACGCTATGGGATGGTTTCCCGTTAAACAGGATTTATCAGACAAAGCAGATTCCTCCTGGGTATTTGTAACGGTGCCCGATAATTTAATGGCCGGATCCAATGGCCTGTTGACAGACACTACCAACATGGGCGATGGCACTACCCGTTACGAATGGAAATCAAAATACCCCATCGAATATTACCTGATTTCAGTTGCCATTGGCAATTACCAGGACTATTCGTTCTATTGCTATCCCGAAGGTACTGATTCAGTTTTGGTGCAGAACTACATTTATGATTCTCCTTATTATTTTACTTTTTATGAAGAGGATATATTAAAAACCGGCGACATGATTGAAGTGCTATCTGACTATTTTGGTCTTTATCCCCACCACGAGGAAAAGTATGGTCATTGTATCGTAGAACTCAATGGCGGAATGGAACATCAAACCATGACAACGGTTGGGAATTTTAATTTTACTTTGATTGCTCATGAACTGGGGCACTCCTGGTTTGGCAATTACCTTACATGTGCCACATGGCAGGACATCTGGATCAATGAAGGATTTGCCGTATATACTGAATACCTCACTTCACAGGCATTGCGTACTGAGGCTGAAACACGAAACTGGCTGGAGCTGAATGCAGAGTATGCAAAAGAATACAACGATGGTTCTGTGTATGTGCCTTTCAGTGAAGTTAGTGACCCCAGCCGGATTTTTGATTATTACCTGACTTATAAAAAAGGGGGCATGCTTGTGCACATGATACGATACCTGCTGGGTGATGCTATGTTTTTTGATGTGTTGCAAGCCCATCTGAATGAATATGGTAATTCTGTGGCCACAGGTGACGATTTCAAAACGGTAATTGAAAATATTAGTGGTACGAACTTCGATGATTTTTTTGATCAATGGTATTATGGTGAGGGTTATCCGATTTACAATATAGAATGGCATCAAACAAATGATACGGTTTATATACATACCAATCAGGCTGGTTCTTGCCCCCAGGCACCTTTATTTACCATCCCTCCCGAATACATGCTGTATTTTGAAAATGGTGACAGCCTGATGGTACAATTATCCCAAGATGCCTACAATGTGTCTCACAAAATCCCTGAAACGCGACCGGTTGACAGCATCGTTTTTGATCCAAATTTGTGGTTGATACAGGAAAGTGTGGTACAGGAAGTATCATCCATCCCTACACATAATTTTTCATGCCATGTTTACCCCAATCCTGCTCATTCAAGAGTGCAAATAAAAACCGGAAAAAATGGCAATTACCGTTATGAACTTATGGATGTTTATGGCCAAGCAGTAAAACAGGGACATTTTTCATCCGGAACTTATACTATGGATTTGTCAGAAATAAACAGGGGAATATATTTCCTGAGAATTTTTGAAGGAAAATATGCATTCAAAATCGATAAACTTGTAGTAAATTAATGACCTATGTCATGTTTTCGCACCTGGTTTTTTAAAAACAACAATATGTTAAATTTTAAATGCTCTGATATTTAAGCATATACCCCGTTATTTAAATTTATTTAAAATTATTATAATAAGCATTAAAATATTTTTTATTTAAGAAAACTAAGTATAAGTTTGTCATAAGTTTTAACCAAAAACACTAAACAAATGGCTTACGTAATTACAGATGATTGTACAGAATGTGGTACTTGTATTGACGAATGTCCTGTGGAAGCAATATCTGAAGGATCTCCTTATGTAATTGATCCTGATGTGTGTTCTGATTGTGGTGCATGCGCAGATGTTTGTCCGGTAGAAGCAATACACCCGGAAGACTAGTACAATCATACCAAAAAATGACATGGTGCTTGTTGAATTCAACAAGCACCATTTTTGTATATGCTTGTTCTATTGTAAAGGATTTGTTATTTTAAGCGGCAAATATTTACAATATGTTAGTTAAAACTTACGGTGGTGCTTTTCACGGCATTGATGCACACACCATAACCATAGAAACCGATGCCACCAAGGGCTATGAATTTCATCTGGTAGGCTTACCCGATAATGCCGTAAAAGAATCACAGCAACGTATTGTAGCGGCCCTGGGGAACAATAATTACAAATGGCCCGGCCGGAAAATCGTCATCAACATGGCCCCTGCTGACCTGAGAAAAGAAGGTGCTGCCTACGATTTACCTCTGGCAATCGGCGTTTTGGGGGCATCTGAACAAATAACAGCAGATCGTATTCACCGTTTTATGATCATGGGGGAATTATCCCTTGACGGCAGTATTTTACCCATCAGGGGGGTCCTGCCCATTGCATTGCAGGCAAAGCAAAGCGGTCTGGACGGGTTTATTCTTCCTGAACAAAACGCTAAAGAAGCCGCAGTTGTAGAAGATATGGATGTGTATGGTGTCAATCATATCACACAGGTTATTGATTTTTTCAACGGTGATATTGCTCTCAAAGAAACAAAAATTGACCTGAAAAAAACCTTTGAACACACTGTTACTGATTATGAAGCGGATTTTTCAGATGTGCGCGGACAAGAAAATGTTAAAAGGGTAATGGAAATTGCAGCCAGTGGTGGTCATAATCTCATTATGATAGGGGCTCCCGGTGCCGGTAAAACCATGCTATCAAAGCGCTTACCTTCTATTTTACCCCCGCTCACACTCGAAGAAGCCCTGGAAACCACAAAAATCCATTCTGTAGCAGGCAAAATAGACAAAGAAACATCCCTGATCACACGCAGGCCATTTCGTTCACCTCATCATACCATATCCGATGTTGCATTGGTAGGTGGAGGAAACCATCCTCAACCCGGCGAAATATCCCTTGCCCATAACGGTGTGTTGTTTCTGGATGAATTGCCGGAATTTAAACGCACCGTGCTTGAAGTGTTACGGCAACCTCTTGAAGATAGGGTAGTAACTATCAGCCGGGCAAAATTTACTGTTGAATACCCTGCCAGCTTCATGCTTGTTGCAAGCATGAACCCCTGCCCTTGCGGTTATTATAATCACCCAACCAGAGAATGCTCATGCTCACCCGGCATGATTCAAAAATACCTCGCAAAAATTTCCGGTCCCCTGATGGACAGAATTGACATTCACATGGAAGTGATTCCCGTGGAATTTAATAAGCTGGCATCAACACCTCCCGGGGAAAACAGCGCCATGGTAAGAAAAAGAGTAATTAATGCCAATAATATTCAGGCAGAACGCTTTCGTAAATTCAAACATGTTTTCTGTAACGCCCAAATGTCAACCAAAATGATGCAAAAATACTGTGCTGTTGATGATACGGCTGCCACATTATTGAAAATGGCCATGGAAAAACTGGACCTTTCTGCACGCGCTTATGACCGTATTCTAAAAGTATCCCGTACTATTGCCGACATGGATGAATCAGATGCTATCCGCAGTGAACACATTTCCGAAGCCATCCAATACCGGAGTTTGGATAGAAGTACGTGGGGTAGTTGATGAAATTGGCTGTATTCTAAAACAGGCCTGATTGAGTTTTTAAATACATAAACGAAAGCATGATAGCACAAAATGGAAATTGAAGAAAGGAATAAGAACACATAAAATACTAAATGTTTATCTCTTTACATCTCGTATTATCCCGAAATCTTGCCATCCTGCCCTTATGCCTCACCGTTTTGTTCTTCACACCCAAGTTAAGTTTGGTGTAGGGCTTGGGGGTAAGTGGTTATATTAAGCATAATACATACAATATATCTAAGAGATTTTTGTTATTTTTATGCTATTGTTTAATGTTTAATTATTCACAAACTTACTATGGATAACCTTGATAATTACTGCTTTAAGAATAAAAAAGTCCTTGTACGTGTTGATTTTAATGTGCCATTTAATGAAAACGGGACCATTGTAGATGATACACGTATCGTAACTGCTATTCCCACCATTCAGAAAATTTTGTCCGAAGGGGCTGCAGTTATAATTATGACACACATTGGCAGGCCCAAAGGTAAATTTGTTGAGGCACTGAGTACCAAACACATTGCAAAATACCTTGAAAACATGCTGGGACGCGAAATAAAACATGCCCCTGACTGCATTGGAAGTGAAACTAAAAAAATGGCCGAAGAACTTAAACCGGGTGAGGTACTTTTGTTGGAAAACTTGCGTTTTCATGCTGAAGAAGAAGCCGGCGACGAATCTTTCGCCAAACAACTTGCAGAACTCGGTGATGTATATGTAAACAATGCGTTTGGAACAGCCCACAGAGCTCATGCTTCGACATACACAATAGCCCGGTTTTTTCCTTACGATAAAATGTTTGGCTACCTCGTTGAATCAGAGATCAAAAACATTGACAACCTGCTAAAAAAAGCAGAATCTCCATTTACAGCCATCATTGGTGGAGCCAAAATTTCCACAAAAATCAACATCATCGAAGCCCTGCTGGAAAAAGTGGATAACCTGATTGTGGGAGGAGGAATTGTGTTCACCTTTTTAAAAGCCAAAGGCCTGGAAATCGGAAAATCACTCGTGGATAATGATTATATTGATATAGCAAAAAATATCCTCAACAAAGCAAAAAGAAAAGGAGTGAAAATATACCTGCCGGAAGATGTATTGATAGCTGATGACTTTAGCAATGAAGCCATGATAGAACACGTTCCGGTGACCAAAATCAAAAAAGGGTGGATTGGAATGGATATTGGGGTAAAATCCGCAGAAATATTTGAGCAGGTTATTATGAATTCATCAAGTATTCTTTGGAACGGGCCTTTGGGCGTGTTTGAAATGGATCATTTTTCATACGGCACCCTGAAAACAGGATTGGCTGTTTCACGAGCAACAGACAAAGGTGCTTACTCGCTTGTGGGGGGTGGTGATAGCATTGCTGCCCTGAAAAAATATGCACTTGAACATAAAATTTCTTATATTTCAACAGCCGGAGGGGCTCTGCTGGAATACATTGAAGGCAAAAAATTACCCAGCATCAAAGCTATTGTAGATTCGTACACCATTGATGATTATGATTTCAACAACAAAAAAGTATTGGTGCGTGTGGATTTCAATGTGCCAATGGATGATAAACACAACATTATAGATGATACCCGTATCCGGACAGCTATCCCTACCCTGAGAAAAATTCAGGCTGAAGGAGGCAGTATCATATTGTTGACCCATATTGGCCGCCCCAAAGGGAAAAAAGACAGTAAATATTCGGTAAAACATATTATCCCTTATGTTTCTCAATTGCTTGGAACAGAGGTTAAATTTGCAGAAAACTGCAGGGGAGAAAACACCGAAAAGATTGTAAAAAACCTGAAACCCGGCGAAGTACTGATGCTTGAGAATTTGCGGTTTACAAATGAAGAAGTCAATGGATCGGAAAAATTTGCCAAAGATCTGGCAAAACTTGGCGATGCTTATGTAAACGATGCTTTCGGAACAGCTCATAGAGCCCATGCATCAACTTATACCATAGCCAAATATTTTCCTGAAGATAAAATGTTAGGCTACTTGGTGGAAAATGAAATAAAAAACATAGACCGCATCTTATACAAAGGAGAAAAACCTTTTACAGCCATCATTGGTGGATCAAAAGTATCTACTAAAATTGATATTGTCAGGGCTTTGATCGATAAGGTAAACAATATCATTATTGGTGGTGGTCTGGCGTTTAGCTTTATCAAAGCCATGGGAGGACAGGTTGGCGATTCGCTTGTTGAAGATGAAGTGCTTGAAAAAGCCGTGAAAATATTGGAATTGGCTGCTCACAGCAATGTAAAACTATATTTGCCAACAGATTGCCTGATCGCCGATACATTTAAAAATGATTCGACCATCCGGCACGTCCAGGCAAATCGCATTCCTAACGGTTGGCAGGGGCTTGATATCGGTGTGAAATCAGCAGCCACATTCACAAAAGTCATTGAAAACTCCATGTCTGTTTTATGGAACGGTCCGATGGGGGTGTTTGAGATGCCACATTTTAGCAATGGGACTATTAAAATTGCATTGGCAACAGCCAGGGCTACTGACAAAGGTGCTTTTTCACTTGTCGGAGGTGGAGATTCCATTGCTGCACTGAAAAAATATGGTCTGTCTCATAAAATTTCATATATCTCTACAGCTGGAGGAGCACTTCTGGAATATATTGAAGGAAAAGAATTACCATGCATTAAAGCCGTGCGAACAAAAATTTAATTTGAATTGTTGAATATTATAAATTAAAACAATAGCAGTATGGAAAAAATAGATCTTCCAAAAATTCAGGATGCCAATCTTGAGGATAAAGTGGTATTGGTAAGGGTAGATCACAACGTAGTGAAAAAAGGCATGATACATGACCCCTACCGTATTGATATGACAATAGGAACCTTGTACCACATCAATGCCAAGGGTGGTAAAATAATATTAATGACCCATGTGGGAAGGCCGCGGGATAAAAAAACAGGAGAAATAAATATAAGTGAAGAAACTTCTGTTGAACCAATTGTTGATTACATCAACAATAAACTTCACATCAATATGAAAATACCGGATTTTGTGGAACATGGGAAACAAGGATATCTCGGCATCGAAACCTCAGTCAATCATTTGATACGTGACCTCCGAAACGGTGAGATTGATGGCATCTATTTGCCGAACACACGCTGGTTTGCCGGTGAAGAAGCAGGCGGGGAAAAAGCGGATCGCTTTGCTTTACAATTGGCAGGACTTGCTGATGTTTTTATCAACGATGCATTTGGTTCCTGGCAGCCACATGCTTCAACTGTTGGTGTAAATAAATATCTGCCCAGTTATGCCGGATTTCTTATGCAAAAAGAAATTGCCAACCTCCAACGCATTTATGATGCAAAAAAACCTTTAATCGCCGTGGTTGCCGGAAGTAAAATGGACACAAAAATTGATTCGCTGTATGCTTTGCTTGAAATTGCCGACAAGCTTGTTCTTGGGGGCGTTATTTACAACGCTTATCTGTGTGCAAAATACGGTATCAGCATAAAAGGGGTAAATGAAGAAAACCTGAAACTCGCCAAAGAATTTGTTGAATACGCTAATAATTATAAAGATAAGCTAATAGAACTGTCATATATTGTGGAATCGGATACCCTCGACGGCAAAGAAGAAGGGAAATACCGCGTGCATCACATCAGGAATTTCAAAAATGGGCAGAAACTGAATTATGTGCTGGATGTTGCTCCCGAATCTTTTGAAGAAAAAGAAGTAAAAGATGAATTTTTATCAGCTTCCACCATTTTTATCAATGCCGTGATGGGTTTTATGCCATATTTCAACGACGGCACCATAGCACTGGACCAATTGACAGATTCAAATCCGGATGCTGTAAAACTCTATGGAGGCGGTGATACCATGCAGGAACTGAAACGCTTATTGCCAGGACTGTACATTGTGGCCATTGATCATCCCAAATACTACATTTTTACTGGTGGTGGTGCTGTACTAAAGGCTATTCAGGAAGGGACATACACAGGATTGAAACCTGTGGAAGCCTTGCAAAAAACGGCGGTAAAAATCTAAAATTCAGCACTAAATTTCGAATGTCCCCTGATTTGGATCATGGAATACAAATATATTGTCAACGGCCAACTCAGGACTGTGGTATTTCATGGAAATCCCGGCTAAAAATACGTTACATTTCAGGATAATATTCCCTTTCAAACTCTGTTTGTAACAGTATTTCAATGATTTTATCTCTTGGTTCAATGTCTATCATAGATTCCG
Source organism: Bacteroidales bacterium (assembly GCA_049975305.1). Lineage (GTDB taxonomy): Bacteria > Bacteroidota > Bacteroidia > Bacteroidales > ML635J-15 > JAQIBY01. The sequence goes on from JBNGDT010000054.1 coordinate 12,458, forward strand.
TTTGGGTACTATCCACCCTGGAAAATATTTTGATACGTCTCATATCTGCCGTTGATTGTGTAGCGAGAGTCTGAAGTATTTAACAGAGGCAGGTAATGCAAAATCGAGTAGATAGGGGGATTACTCCCCAGCCCTCTCACACCACCATGCATGCTCTCGCACGTGGCAGTTTCAGTTAATATTTTAACCTTTCGTAATTTAATTCGGATATTATTTGATCAATACTTACTCCTCTGTTTCGTTCTGTAATTTTCCGAATTGAAGATTTGAAGCGTTCT
>JBNGDT010000055.1:0-6454 GCA_049975305.1 Bacteroidales bacterium
GTGGATGAATTTACCTGTGCAATAAAGGCTGGAAAATCGGGAATAAAACATGTTGATTGGCTGGAAGAGCATAAATTTTCATGCCATGTAGCAGGTATTCCTGATGTAGATACAAAACCTAACCTTGACATGCTTAAAAACTACCTGTTGCACGATAGCGGCATGAACATTAAATATGGTGTTATCGCAGCCATGGAGGCATGGAATGATGCAAAACTGGAGATACCGGATCCGGAGGGCGATTATGTAAACTGGGACACTGGTGCTATCGTTGGCAGCGGCATGGGAAACATTGACATTTTCACAGATAAGATCATTCCTAAAACAGACAAACAAAAAGTCAAAAAAATAAAGACCAATGTAGCAGAACTTATGATGTTCAATGCTGTAAGTGCCAACCTTGAATGGATATTTGCGCTTGGGAACATGGTTTCAGCCAATGCATCGGCGTGCAGCACTGGAACAGAATCTGTAATCATAGGTGCTGAACGCATCCGCTCAGGGAAAGCAAAACGCATGTTGGTTGGTGCCACAGAAATTGCATCTCCCTATATTTGGGGGGCTTTTGATTCAATGTTTTTGTTAGACAGGAGGCACAATCACGACCCCGAAAAAGCACCACGCCCCATGAGTGCTTCTGCCGGTGGTTTTGTGCCATGTGCAGGTGCCGGAATGTTGGTTTTGGAAGATTATGAACTTGCAAAAAAAAGAAACGCTCCAATTTATGGAGAAATCAAAGGATATGCCCTGAACAGCGGAGGACAAAGAAATGGTGGAACCATGCACTCCCCAGCGCATGAAGGGGTTAAGCGTTGCATTCAGGCTGCCCTGAATGACGCTCAGGTTGCATTCACAGACATTGATTTTATTGCTGGTCATCTGAGTGCTACCAAAGCGGATCCGCTGGAAATAAAAAACTGGTCTGATGCGCTGCACAGAAAAGGCGCAGATTTTCCTTACATAAACTCTTTAAAATCACTTACAGGCCACGGCCTCGGAGCTGCAGGAAGCATGGAACTCGTAGCTGCCTTGTTACAATTAAAAAACCAGTTTATTCATCCTTCAATAAATTGTGAAGATATCCATCCTGAGATTGAAAAAATGGTGGAAAAAGAAAAAATTCCACAAAAATTACTTACCAATGTGAACATAAAAAACATCGCAAAAGCCAGCTTTGGTTTTGGAGATTTGAATTCTTGTGTAATTTTGTCAAAAATTTAACGCATGGACAAAGACAAAAAAATACAGAAAGATATCCTTGAAATTATTGAATCATACGCACTCAATCAAAGCAGAATCAAGCATGCCACAGCCGAGTCAAAAATCATTGACGACCTCAAGCTTAATTCTGCCAGGATCATGGATATAATCATGGATTGCGAAGAAAAATACGATATTGAAATCGAAGATAAGGATATTCCTAAAATGGTGACCATCGGAGATGCTGTCCAAATCATAAAAAAATACATCTAAAATACTGTGAAACACCGGATTAACCTGTCAGCTTATTTTTTTGAAAATATATTACCAAATTTAGCCATTCTTACATAGTTTTTAAAGCTATTCACGGTAGTCTGCTCGATTTTCTGAATCTGTTCTTCACTCAGCTCATCAATAAAACAAGTGGGATCTTCAGCATACACATCACCAGTAAGGTAATAAGCCATTACCCGGCATCCACCACAGGTATATCTGTATTTACATGTTCCGCACTTGCCTTTGAGTTTATCGCGTTGTACAATTTTGGTAAACAAATCGGATTTATACAGAATGTCTTTCAAAGAAGTATCCAAAACATTACCCCCTGTAACGTGATCAAGAAACATTGGACAGGGAGATACTTCCCCTTCAGGATTAATGGCATAATAAGCACCTACCCAACATCCTACGCTTGGATTAAGAGGCACTTTTTCCTTATTCAGATCCTGATCCGACACTTTTTCATAGGCTTCCTGGGGCAATAAATACGGGATATAACTTACCTGCCCGTTCCAATATTTGTGCAACACAGGATGAAAATAATCCCGTAAAGCAGCCTTATCAAACATCAGGTCATAGCGATTACATGAGCGGGGAACGAAAGGAATTCTGTTGAAAGGCAATGAAAACTTTGCTACGTTTTTTACCGTATCACTAAACGTGTGCTTATTCATTTGACTTAGGGTAATACTGATGTTGGCACGGATATCATATAACTTCAGTTTTTCCAGTAAGGACAGTGTATATTGTGTTTCAACTGTACGCGTTTTTTTGTTAAGATCGTCAAATGAATTTATTCCCAGGGATATAATAATATTATCGCCTACGATGGATTTTATCTTTTTCAGCGTCTTGTCTGTTAAGGTACTGCCATTGCTGGCCATCGCTATTTGATACCCCGTTTTATGGGCAAGTTCAAGAAGATCAAACGCATCTTTTCTGAGCAGAAATTCCCCGCCGGAAAATTCTATAAGACGGGTTCCCAAATCATAGGCAGGCATCAGAATCCTGTCCCTGATTGTTTCAAAAGGTAAATCAGGAAAATGTTTCTTGTTTGTACTTCCTGTTGAGCAATAAGGGCAGGCAAAATTGCAATTTCTTGTTGTTTCTAAATATAATGTATGGTAATAATTTTGCATTTTTACATTGAATTTTGTAAGATTATTGAGGTAAAAATAATCACTGCAAGGTAACAATATTTATGTGGTTTTGAAAAAACCATTTGATTTCGGATAAAACTTCACCAAATCTTTTTTTTTGTAGCGGATATTTGATACATTTGATTTTGGTTTTTACAAAAAAAAAATCTAATGCGTAAATACACTTCTGAATTAAGCAAGAAAATCATTGAAAGGCTGCCATACCTTAATAACTTTCTTTTTATTGATGACATAAGTTATGTTGATGAAGATCACATCATCGGACACTATACATTTACAAATAATGCGTTTTTTTACAAAGCACATTTTAAACACTTGCCGGTCACCCCAGGTGTAATTCTGATTGAAATGATGGGACAGGTTGGACTTGTAGCACATCTTGTTTTCCTGCAAAAACTTCATGAGAGCAACAAGCTTTTCCATCCCATTTTGTCATCAGTTGAAAGTGAATTTTACAAAGAAGTTAAGGTAAACGATCCATTAACGATAAAGGCAAAAAAAATATATTTACGACGAGGTATTATTAAATCAAAAATAGAATTATACGACAGTACAGATACATTGTGTGCTACGCTTATTGCACAATTACAGTTAATAATTGATGAACAATGAAAAAACGGGTTGTCATTACAGGCATGGGTGTAATTGCTCCGAATGCAACTGGAGTAAATGAGTTCAGAAATGCATTGCTCAATTCTATTTCCGGCTTGCAACATGTGGACGACATGGAAAAAGCAGGATTCAAATGCACGGTTGGTGGCATTTGCAATGTCAGTTTTGATGATGTGTTAGCTAAATTTCCCCAGTTAAACATTCCTTTCCTGAGCCGTTCTACCCTCATGTTAGTAAAAGCCGCACACGAAGCTCTAAGCATGGCTGGTATGGAAACTGTCTTTAACAATAATACTACCAGTAACCTTGATATTATTATCGGGTCAACCATTGGCCCTACTGACCAGTGGGAACATATTAATGCATTAGTGGATCAAAACAGACAACGGAGGTTAGGCAGCAATGCGTTTGAGCAGATAATCAATTCCAGCCCTGCAGCCATGCTTGCAGGATTAACAGGTGCCTCCGGGCGTGTCATCAGCAATTCGCTGGCATGCGCCAGTGCCACAGAATCCATTGTTGAAGCTGCCAATAAAATTCAGTATGAAAATAAACAGATGGTTATTGCGGGTGGTGTGGAGCCTTATTCAAAATACTATTGGGCCACAATGGATGCCATGAAAATCATTGATGAAAAACACAATGATAAACCAGAAACCGCTAGCCGTCCAATGAGCGCATCGGCCCGCGGGTTTATTCCGGCAGAGGGCTGTGGCGTATTGATCGTTGAAAATTATGAGCATGCTGTAGCGAGAGGGGCTCATATTTATGCTGAAATTGCAGGAGGGCACATCAATTGTGGTGGCATGAAAAACGGTGGAAGCATGTCATCGGCAAATTACAATAAAACCGAAGAATGCATTGTCAATGCTATTGAGGATGCCGGCATTTCTCCATCAACAATCGACTTTATATCAGGGCACTTAACCGGCACTAAAGCTGATCCTTACGAGATTCAAATCTGGAGAAATATCATGAGGGATGATTTCCCATACATAAATTCAACAAAATCATTAATTGGTCATGCCATTGGTGCCTGTGGAGCCATTGAAACAATTGCTTCTGTTATTCAGATGAACAACCATTTCATTCATGCTTCCATCAATTGCGAAGACATTCACCCTGAAATTCTGAAAAACATATCAGAGGATAACATTGTGCGTAAGATAAAACACAATATACAAATCAAATACACAGCAAAAGCTAATTTTGGCTTTGGTGATGTAAACGCTTGTTTGATACTAAAAAATACCGATGAATAAAAGAGTTGTCATTACAGGAATGGGTGTTGTATCACCCAATGCTACAGGACTGAAAGATTTTGAGAATGCCATAAGACGTGGAAAACATGGAATTCAATACATCCCTGAACTTAAAAAGCACGGTTTTTTATGCCAGGTCGGCGGCATTCCTGACATTGCAAATGCTGAACACCTTTCTGTTCTAAACAAATACAGCCTTGATCAGGCAGATATGGCTATCCGGTATGCAGTATTAGCGGGAATAGAAGCCTGGACAAATGCCGGTATGGATATCCCTGATTTTCATGGCAGCGAGATGTACAATGAATATGGTGCCATCATCGGCACCTGCTTTGGGGGAACTGAAATCATGATAAGAAAGATTTACCCTTTGATAAAAGCAGGCAAAACCCGGCGTTTAGGCAGTCAAATTGTTGAACATTGGATGCCAAGTGGATCAGCGGCTGCTCTGTCATCAATTTTAGCCTTAGCCAATCAAACCACAGCCAATTCATCGGCCTGCTCTACCGGAAATGAAGCCATTGTCATGGCATACAACAGGATAAAAGCAGGTAAAGCCAAATGCATGCTTGCCGGGGGTACAGACCCCTACTCCCCCTATGCATGGGCGGGTTTCGATTCCATGCGTTTATTAACCAGAAAACACAATGAAACACCCGGACAGGCCAGCCGTCCCATGAGTGCTACGGCAAGTGGATTTGTTCCGGCTGCCGGTGCAGGTGTAGTGTGTATCGAAGAATTTGATCACGCAATAAAAAGAGGTGCCAGAATATATGCAGAAATCATTGGAGGCTCAGTCAATTCGGGTGGTCACAGGCATGGTGGTACCATGACAGCCCCAAACCCTCTCAGGGTAATTGACTGCATCAGGAACACCATCAACGAAGCTGGTATTTCCGGCGAAGACATTGACCTTGTCTCCGGACATCTCACCGGAACACTGGCCGATAAAATCGAAATCCAAAACTGGGTTGATGCACTGAATCTAACCACCAAATTTCCTTATTTTAACTCACTGAAATCCATGATTGGTCATACCATAGGAGCTGCTGGTGCCATTGAATTCATTGCATCGGTGTTGCAAATTTATAAACAGTTTATTCACCCATCCATAAATTGTGAAGATGTGCATCCCGACATCAAAAAAATAATTCCACCCGATAACATTCCTCATCAACTTATTGCCCACGCCCAAATACAGTACCTTGCAAAAGCCGCTTTTGGTTTTGGGGATGTCAATTCCTGTGTATTATTAACCTCAATGAAAAACTGATGCATACAATTTCCGTTATTAACACCAGTTACAACCCTGAAGGAAAAACCATGTTCCTGGCTAATGCTTTTATGAAAGGATTTAAAAGTAAATATCCTGCAGCAGAAACAAAGGTTTACGACCTTGCGCAATGGAACTTCCTTGCATGCCTGGGGTGTCTGGATTGCTGGTTTAAACATCCGGGACAATGTGTGCATGATGATGATTTTTCACGCTTTTTTAAACACATTAATGAATCAGATCTGGTTGTTTTTGCTTGCCCGGTGTGGGTAGGCAATGCAAATCATTTGTTTAGAAATTTCATTGAAAGGTTTATTTGCTGTTTAAAACCAATTTTTGAAAAAAACGGTGATATGTACGGGCATAATACCCTGGATGATGTCAAAATAAAAGAAGCTGTCATGATTACTACCTGTGCCCTGCCCGGTATGCATAATTTTGAACCGGTAATTTCCCATTTCAAAAGCCTCAATTATCTTACAGGGATCAAAACACAAACCTGGCTTATGAAGCCTCAATCAATGGAAATGAAATATTTGCCTTATACTGAAGTCAACGAGCAATTGAATGCTCTTTGCCATGCAGCCGGCAGTTGTTTTGCAACGACAGGAACAATCCCTGATGACACAAGGGAATCAATTTCAAAGCCACATAGGCCAGAAAAAGAA
>JBNGDT010000055.1:6464-12665 GCA_049975305.1 Bacteroidales bacterium
CATTGATGCCGTTAACAATGATTTTCTCAGCAGATTTAATGATTGATCACTACATGGGATATTGCACCAATAAGCAACACCTATTGAATTTTTATCTAAGGTCAGCATTTGTACGTGAAATTTTTGTATTTTTGGGTGTAATAAAAACCCAAGATCATTATGGATACAACAAAACAAAAAATCATTGACATCTTAAAAAAATACACCTTCAATGACGAAGTATGGGAAGGCTACAACGATGATTACCATGTGGTGAAAGACCTCAAAATCAATTCTGCCCGCATGGTTGACATTATTCTTGATATAGAAGATGAATTTGGTGTTGAGATCACCGATGAAGAACTGGACCAGATGAACTCTGTCAGGGATATGCTTAATTTGCTAAAGGAAAAAATGCATTGATAGAAAACCCATCCATGTTGATTGGAAATGATATTGTTGCGCTGAACGAAAAACAAAACCTAAAAAGCTTTAACCGTCCTGGTTACCTGATGAAATTCAGTTTCCCTTCAGAACAAAGGCGGTGCAAAGACCTTGAAACAAACAGTACTGCTTTTTTATGGTCACTCAAGGAAAGCACTTATAAACTGATTCAAAAGTATTTGAATGTCAATATATTCAATCCAAAAGATTTTTATCTCCTGACATGTAAGGCATCGTCGGATGTTATCACCTCAACAATTGAATATACCCCCGGCAACTTACTGCTTACAGGCAATACTTTTACAAACAGGGATTATGTGCATACCATCACTCTTCTGAAACAGGAACACCTTACACAGTGCCAGCATAAAGTCATCAGATACGATGCCTCAGAACCACAGGAAATGATTTCTACACGCTTAAAAAAGGCATTGGCAGAGCATGTTGGCAGCCGGTTAAACATCTATGACACAAGCCAAATTAACATAGTCAAAAACAGACATGGAATTCCTTGTATCTCATTGAGCAAAAACATAATACCTGATATTTCCCTCAGTCATGATGGTGAATTCGGAGCGTATGTTTACCTTTGTGCTTTGTGATCAAACAAAAGATTTCAGAACTCCTGACTTAATAGCAAATTAAAAAGAGTTATATGAGAGTCCGTTGGCTATGAGCGACGGCAAAACAAATAATACGCCGGCATTATCCAGACTTTGACAAGGTTGAAAAATAACGGGTGCACTATCAATTTTGCCTCGGGCAGCCATTGCACGCAATTGTACCAATTCGGCTACTATACCAAAAATATCACCTGCGGATAGCGCAGTTATATTCCGCTCACTGGGTGTAGTGCCCTGAGAAAGGGCGGGGAGGCCGGTAACTATCGGGGGAATCTCTTTTTTTTTAAAGTCCCTTTACATAAGTGGTACCTTATGCTGCCCTCACTTATGCCTAATTCTTTGGCTGTTTCTAATTGTGATTGGCATTCATCCGATGACTTTAAGTCATCGGATGAATGCCAAAAACTTGTCCGGCGTAACGAAGTAAAGACGGATAAATCCCAACTTTAAAATCCCAAACCTGTACCGATGAATGTCGGTGATCCAAACATCTGCAAAAATTTTTGTTGGTATGTGATTTTTTATTTCTAACGAAACTACAACACAGCAATAAACCGAATAGTTCAATAATATTTTGATTAACAAGTCAACAGGGAAAGAATTTACTTTTTGGGTATCAACTGTTTTGAATCTGTCTTCACTGTCCGTCTTTGCTATCGCTCCGCCATGACGGTGCCCGGTGTAATGAAATGCAGACGGATAAACTTACCGCCGGATAAATTTACCTCCGGATACGGTATAATAACTTGTTTTATCATTTTACTTCAAAATTAATATTTTATTAATCAATCCACTTTTGGGCGGAATATTTGCGAAAATTGGGATAAACATACAAAATATTTCAAAAAATACTTAATATCGTAACCAAAATATTTCTTGCGGATTTAAGGGTTAACTTAAGATGATTGATGCAAAATTTGGCTCTTTGAATTTTGCGAAGCGTTGGCTTGTGTGTCGGGCAAAAGGCAATGTGCCTGAATGTGGGTTGGCTTTCCGCTTTTCTTTCTTGCGGGTCGGAAAAAACTAACGTTACAATACGTAAAAACAGCCTTCTAAAGCCGGTATGTAAATTAAGGGGACTTCTAACAATCTGACTGTGTTAAAAAATTTATGCTTGCATATTATTCATTACATTTGTTTCTTGAAAGAAAATAATTAATAGAAGGCCTTTTAAAAAACCGTAATTTTGATATTGATTGATGTTGGCATGCATAAAATTAAATTCAGATCATACAATAAAAACCGTCCCGGAGCGGCACGTAAAGCACTATGTCACGCCCCTGCGGGGTCTGTATTGTTTACCCCATCAGGAAACGCACAACCATGCCATTACAACAGGGGACTCACGTACGGGAAATACCCTGAACAGAGCGTCAAAACAATTTTTGAAAGCGAAAAACGCACACATTTACTTAAGACATTAAAAAGTTACCGTTTTCCCAAATCATGTTACACATGTGAGCAGGCATGGAAAAACAAACAGCAATACAACATCGGGGCAAAGAAATATGACGGATTGGCTGACGCAACATCATTTCCTGAATTGCTTGAATTGCAAATTGACAACAACTGCCCCCTGGAATGCGTTATGTGCAGCGGGGAATATTCTTCTTCAATTCGCAAAAACAGGGAACATGAACCCCCGATAAACACCCCTTACGATGCAAGATTTGTTGAGCAACTCCTGCCCTGTTTATCACGGCTAAAGCGGATCAATTTCACTGGTGGGGAACCGTTGTTGATTCCATTGTATTATGACATCATGGAGCAGGTTATTGAACACAACCCATCCATTGAAATGAACCTGTCAACAAACGCTTCGGTATTACCAAAAAAGTTTTTACATCTGTTACCTCGTGGCAATTTCAGCTTTACGGTGTCCATTGACAGTATGAACAAAAACCGGTATGAAACCATTCGTAAAAATGCAGTGTTTGAACAAACCATGAAAAACATTGATGTTTTGCTGAAACATTGCAAAGCAACAAACCATAAATTCAGTATCAAAGCGTGTATTCTGACACTAAATTACCACGATATTCCCGGGCTCCTGGATTATTGGAACAACAAAAAAATTGAAGTGTATATCAAACCGGTTTGGTTCCCGCCACATTTAAGCTTAAAACATGCAGGGAAAAAAGAACTAGGCAACATTATATCTTCGTATGAACAATATCAACCGGATGCAAAAACAGAAATTCAAAAACACAATCAAAAGATGTGGCTTGATGTTATTCAGGAATTAAAAGTATGGTATCGTTTGCCTGAACAAAAGCCAAACAATAACATGCAGAATGACACCCTTGAAAATATGCTTTCAGATAAAATCAGGTCGCATCTTATACATCAAAACATAACCGAAGATCAGGCAAAAAAAAGGCTTGAGAAATACAATGCGTTGTTACAACAAACAAAAACTCATGTCAAGAACAAATCACAATGGCATCAGGCAGCAAGTTATTTGTATTATACCATGCCTGTAAACCTGCTTATTAATGAACTTGAACATGGTTCTGCAGAAACATTTGCAGGAAGAATTGCCCAGACAGGCTTGTTCGATAAAAATATACTCATGCAAAACCATACACCTGATGAATAATAACGCTCTGATTGACATAGGGATAATTTGTTATAACCATGAAAAATTGATACAACAATGTGTGGAATCTGTGTTGTCACAAAAAACAGATTTCCCTTACCGTATTTTCATTATTGATGATTGTTCTGATGATGAAACTCCTGGCATTCTTCGCAGGCTCAAAAACAAGCACAAAGATAAAATACACCTGGAATTGAATACACAAAACAAGGGGGTCATTGAAAACGCTAAAAAACTGTCGGAACTGTTCACGGCAACATATTGTTGCTGGATGGATGCTGACGATTTCTGGACGTATTCATCAAAACTGCAGACACAGGTGGATTTCCTTGAAACCCATAAAGAATATGCCGGTTGTTTCCATGATGCCAGCATTATATCCTCTGTTGATAATTCAGACAGTAAGATGGCAAACCGTTCGCATCAACATCACAAAATGTATTCACAAGCCAATCTGTACAAGCCCGATATCTATCCCTCTGATATCATCAACCGCATCATTGTTCCTACAGCCAGCCTTGTGTACAGGAATACAGACATTGCTCCCATGATACAACGTATAGGGATATCCTTGTCCTTAAGCTGGATCATACATCTGGAAATTATCAAAAATTCCAGATTCAGGTATTTCAATGCCTGTTGGTCTGCTTACCGCGATCATCCACAGGGATATTCAAAGAAATTCAGCCTTGTTGATTATAAACTCCAAATCATTAAGGTGTTGAAATACTTATTGAGTGATGCATATTACAAGCACAACAAAGCGGCTGTTTATGAAAGCCTTGCCTCCGAATATTATCATTTGATTGAAGCCATGCACCATGAAAACCAAGGTATGCATGAAATAAAAAAACACATTAGGGCATTTAAATCATACCATAAACAAGCAGGAAAATTCATAGCCGAAGAATTAAAAAAACATGCAGAATAAAATCATGTCCATCATGCATTCAGGTCATTCCATCATCACACTGTTGCTGGTGGTAATAATCATTGCTGCTTCATGCCGGGAACAAGAGCATCATCAGGAACAGAGATTGAGTTTTAATTATGTGCAAAACGACAGTTTGCTTAATCCCGGTAAAAAACCGGTCAATGTTCACATTGCAAATCCCCATGATGAAAAAATAAACATCCGTTTCAGCTACAATCAAAAATTCTGGTTTACCAAGGCAGATCTCATTAACAGCATCACATCCATGGAAACTGATGATGTTTTGGGGTTATCCCCTTATGCAGCAAAAAGCTGGATATTTGCGATGCAAAATACGTATGCAGGAAACAACACACACCTGCCTGAAACTTCTGTACAACTGCCTTCGGTTTTTCTGAATTCCACCGGTGCGGGCATTTGTGATGACCGCAGTTATTTTCTGCATAAGTTATGGCAGCTAATGGGATACAAAAGCCGGGTGTGGTACCTTGATGGGCACGTAGTCCCTGAAGTATATGATGAAACATGGAAAATGCTGGATGTGCATTATAACCTTTACATTATAAGCCGGGATAAAGAAATTCAGGGTGTCCGTGAGTTAGAAAATTCCATTGATGATTTCGATCTCCGTTTTTATCAACATGGACCTTCTTTTTTGCTCCTGCCAGCATATTACGAAAGAGAAATGTATCAACAACTTTTCAAAACGGCTGCCAACAACACAACTGAAATACCGGCGGCAGGCAAATGGAAAAATAGTCATATCACACTTCCTCCACATGCAGAATTAAGTTTCCCGTACTATCCCGACAGTCTGTATTACCAAGCTATTGGGAAAATGCACATATCCGGAGACTATGCAGGTGTCATTGCTCTGCCATTCACAGTGCATCGAATTGAAAATGCTACCATTGCAGGCATTAATGTCAGGAAACCCTACAACAACCTGCCAGCAGGTAAATATTTTCTTTCCGGGAACGATTGCACCATATATTTTTATGTAAACCCCATGCTGACAGCATCCTCAGAAAATAACAGATTGCAGATCAAAAAAGATAAAAACCTGCTGCTTTTATCAGAATTAACACCCTCACAATCATTCCAAAACATGGAATATTTCCGATTTTTCAGAACATTCATTCCAAAAACAGTGCATGATAATCTTACTTTCTTTGATAATATGGGCCGCATAAAACGACAATACGATTCATTAACATTACATATAACAGATGGACAGGAATTTACTGACAGCATCCGGGCTATTTACCAGTATGCATCCGGGTGTCAGGCTGTTCCCGACAGCCTGTATCATAAGTTAGAAACATTGGAAAAAATGATTTCATGGCAAAAATTAAACACAAGATCAAAGATACTAAACACTAAAGCATTGTTCTATATGACATGGTCTAGTGTGTTTGTACCGGAAAAAGAATTCAGGTTTTTAGTGTCTGAGCACATAGCAAAGAATTAACACATAACTATACATCGTTAAGTGTCAAGTTTCACAAGGTTGTTATGTAAAACAATCTTGCTTTGTTTTAATTTTTTGTTGCAATATAGTAATTTATTTTTAAATGAATACTCAATCTTTCACCTAAATTATTTATCTTTGCCGTTCAAAC
>JBNGDT010000056.1:0-12542 GCA_049975305.1 Bacteroidales bacterium
CATATCATCCCTGTTCTTCCATTTACGAATGGTGTTTCCAGAAACATTGTATTTTCAAAATAGTCAAATGAACAAATAGTCAAATAAAAATTAGTCCTTGACGCACCTAACACTAAAGCCGTATGCCTTATGGTTGCGGCCCCGGTTCACCGTGGCGTAACTGTAGTACAAGTAGCGGCGCCAGGCATACGTGGCATCGGACTCAGTAGACGACCACCAGTAGCCGCCGTTACCGGCATCGTGGAACGAGCCAGACCACGAGTCCCCACCCGGAAGGGCTGTAAAACCACTGGAATTTGTTGCACCTGTATTTGGGGTTGTCCAATTGGTTATTCCAGCCTCTTTTAAATTGCCTCCTTCATCTGTTCCCAACCAACCGGTTGTTGTTTCATCATAAGGAAAAGCGGCGGGGTTGCTGCCTACATTTTTTTCTAAAGTAGTCCACTCATAATGAGAAGGTATATGCCAGCCTGCAGGACAAAGTCCCTGGACTGGTGTGGCACATGCATCATTAGGTGGTGCGCCTGTTCCGTTGCAAGTTCCTGCCCCCTGCATCAAATTTGCCCACTCGTAAAGGCCGCCCATAGGGCAGTTAGGATCATTGTTTCCAGCAAGATTCTGGCAAAATTTTGTTCCTGAAACTTGTGGTGTCGTTATTGCTGCATAAGTGCCGTAGTTGAGATTCTCAGTAAACCAGCATTTGCCATCGGGCATAAGGGCAACATTGTAAACTTGAGCGTCCCGGGGATCGGTAAAGGTGGGGCCACAGCAGGAAGTTGTTGTAATCACCACATCATCATAAGAATCCGCACAGGGCGGATTGGAAATTGTCCAGCGCAATGTGGCTGTGCCGGGTACTGCTAAACCTGTTACTCCTGAAGTGGGAGAAGATGGGGTGGTGATGGTGGCTGTGCCGGAAACTACTGTCCATGTGCCGGTGCCCACTGTGGGAGTGTTACCGGCTAAGGTAGCTGTGGTAGCATCGCAAGGCGGGTTTATGTCAGAACCTGCATTGGCAGTGGTGGGAGGTGCATTTACCGTAATGGTTGCATCAGCAGAAGACGGGGTACATGGTGAATTGCTGATTGTCCAACGTACAACATAGCTTCCTGCTCCGCCTGCGGGGGTAAAAGTTGTATTATATACAGTTGTATTGGCAAATTGAGAGGACAAAGTACTCGGACCGCTGGTCACTGTCCATGCTCCTGTTCCAACTGTTGGATTATTCCCTGAAAGTGTTGCACTGCCTGTACTGCATATAGTTTGAGTAGAGCTATTTGTAGCTGTTGTTGGTGGTGCATTTACTGTTACCGTAGCTGTGCTTGCTTGTACAGAGCCGCAGTTGTTGCTTGCAGCTACGGTGTAAACACCTGCTCCTGCACTTGTAATACTTGTTATTGTCGGGTTTTGCAATGTAGAAGTAAAGCCATTTGGTCCTGTCCAACTCCAGCTTGTTGCATCGGTTGCGCTTCCTGTTAAGCTCAGGTCGCTACCTACGCAAATAGGGTTGGGGCTGGCGGTGGCAGTCACTCCTGACGGCACAGTGCATCCTATGCAGCCGAAAGCTACCCAAGTGGAGGAAGGGGCATTATAGCCTTCGTAGCACTGTGTTGTGGTGTTGAATATAAGCAAACTGTTTGCGGGAGTGGTTATTGCATCTCGCTCGGTAGTAGTCATTCGAGGAACTAATAAGCCCCGCTCTGTAGAGGTTACATCCAGCACAGCCGAATTGTCAGGATTTGGTTGATTGATGCCAACGTTTTGGGCAAATCCCACATTGCAAGCAGCAAACGACAATAAAATGCCGATGCTCAACATTTCAATGCCCAAACGAAGGGTACGTTTGGGGTTTTGAGCGTTTTTGTTTGTTCTTGTTTTCATAATTTTTATTAAATTTTAAACAGTTTATTATTGAGTTACTAAAGTTCTGCCCTAAAGAGCGGAATAGGGGGTGGCTAAAGCCTTAAGCCCCGACCTGAAGTACGAGGTAATTTGGCTGAAGCCCGGAGTAGCTCTAAAGAGCTCAATTGCTCTGTCCTCAATTGCTCTGTCCTTTAGGGCAGAGCTAATTGAGGTTTTAAAAAAATATTTCAGGGCTTTAGCCCTTTCACTCTTGATCTTCATATTTCTCAAATCCGTATTTTTCAATAAATTCATCATATTCATGGTTGAAAGATTTTTTCTCGTGATGTTTTTCCTGATTTTTTAAGTACTTTATTACATACGGTAATTGAGATTTCCCGATTGATACTGCAAAATACTCATCCTGCCAAGCGAATTTTGTTTTTGTAAGTTTGTTTTTATTTATCCAATAAGATGATTCTCCTTTGATCAGATTCATTACGGTTGAGATGTTTTGCTCCTGCTTTAATGAAATAATACAATGTACATGTTCTAAATATCCATTTATTTCAACGATATGAATATCTTTTTTCTTTGCATTCTCTCTGATGTGATCAAATATTTCTTGTCTGTCTTCTTTTGTCATCAGTTTTTTCCTGCTTTTGGTTGTCCAGACTGTGTGTATGTAAATTTTTATGTATGGCATAGTTGGTCAATTTTTTATTAATACCTAGATTGAGCGATTTGCAAAAAATAAAAAAAAGATAGTTTGTTTTTCCGGTGAATTTCAGTATTTTAGTGGTGTTAAAAACAAAAAAATAAAATCACCAATTAGGTACACAAAACTATCTTTTATGAAAACAAAAATAACAAAAATTGGCGTAACAAACAAAAAAATTTCAGGTCGTGGTGGATTGTCCTTGTTTCTTCGTTATACAGAGCAGATTGGCTTGTATAAAAGGATTTCAGGTATTATAAATGGATTATTTTCATCCAACAACAAAGGACTTCAATTGAAAGATTTTTGAAACAGGTAATAGCATTTTTTATGGATGGTGTTTAGTTTCACAACAACGTGGTGAAACTAAACAAATAATCACATTTGAACTCTTTTTCAGAAATGTCATCTCAAAGATACATTTATAAATAGCCATTTGCAAACAATATTTGTAAGCGTTCACAGAACACTTAAAGACAAAAGACAAAAAAATAAAGTCAAAAATAAAAAAACTTGTCCGGCGTAGTGAAACAGAGACGAATAAACTCCATGGGATATTATCCAAAGAGGCAAATTAACCCTGTTAAATCCGGCTAATGTCGGTGCAAAACAATTTAACAGGGTTAAGACAGTTTTAATTTTTGGCTTTTGACTGAAAACAGTTACGTATTACGTATTAAGTTGTAAACGGACACATAAATACAGATTTAAAAACAACTTTTATTCAACTTTTTACGTTTTAATTAAAAAAGGCTGGAATAAAATATTATTGGTTTCAATGAAAAACAACGCACACATACCACATTGCAGGTTAAAGTATCATAAAGCTTTAACATACAAACACACCTTAAGTTTGTTAGCAAAAACCAATAAATCTTTATTCACTGATAAAATCCAGCTCTGTAATTCATCCAGCCAGGTTGCAAAAAAGGCAATATTTATGCTGTACCTGGGTATTAATCCAGGGAAAAATGATATTGAAATCATTGAATGTAATCATCCATACAATTTACATATTTATCCTAACGGGATTATGCAAATGAATTTTGATGATTTGGAGTTACAAGCCAATGAAAGGATTGAGTTCGTTTTGCGGATAAAAACAGGGGATAACGTATCCAAAGAACACATTATTAAAAACAATTATCTTTTTTTCTGTTTTTAACATTCTAAGCTTTTCAATCCATGGATTAAAAATGAACAACCGGCTGTTTGCCTACTAATTTTTACTCTCATATAACTCGTTCTAAATTTACAATTAGTTTTGGGAAAATTTGAGTCGTTATAGTAAAGCCTTAAATCCGCAAGAAATATTTCAGCTACAAATTTGAGCCATTTTTTTTTGAAATATTTTCTGTGTTTATCCCAATTTTCGCAAATATTCCGCCCCAAAAGGGATTGATTGATAAAATATTAATTTTGAAGTAAAATGATAATTCAAGTTTTCATTAACTTATTGTCAAACTACATTTTATCAGAACATACAAAAAAGATTTTAACCATTACCTCAAATCCGCAAGTAATATACTATTGTTAACTGATATTTGCCATAAGTAAAATATTTTGTTTCTTTAACGTAAAAATGTGCCACATGAAAAGATATGAATTCAAATTACACTGGCAAATACTACTGGCACTTGTTCTGGCAATATTATTCGGTGTATATTTTAAAGAATACATCGGATACGTCGAATGGATGGGCACTGTGTTTTTGCGTGCACTAAAAATGATCATTGTGCCCCTGATTTTAAGCTCTGTGATTTCAGGTGTAGCCAACCTTGTGGGAGCTGAAAATCTGGGACGACTGGGGTTAAAAACCATTGGTTATTATCTGATGACCACAACGCTGGCACTTTTAGTGGGCCTGGTTTTTGTAAACATACTAAAACCCGGTGTTGGAGCTGATATCAATCTGGCCGCTGAAGTGGACATGGATATCACACCTGACACGCTTGGCAACACACTGATCAACATCATTCCCGACAACCTTTTCAGTTCTTTTTCAGACAATTCCCAAATGCTTTCGGTCATATTTTTCTCTATATTGTTTGGGTTTTTCATCACCCGTGTAAAAGACAAATACCAACAACCGTTGAAGGATTTTTTCAATGCTGTTTTTGAAGTGATGATGAAAGTAACCATGTATATCATTAAGTTCACCCCTTTCGGGATTTTTGGACTGGTGGCATCAAAAATTGCAGAACAGGATGATTTGGGAGCCTTGATGTCAAGCATGGGATTGTATATGATCACCGTATTGGCAGCTTTGTCTGTTCATATGTTTATAACTTTGCCCCTGATTGTACGTATCATAGGAAAATCAAACCCATACAAACATTTCAGATCCATGCAAACACCATTAATAACGGCATTTTCAACATCGTCATCCGGGGCTACCCTGCCTCTAACCATGGACGCTATGGAAAACAAAGCTGGCGTGCCTAAAAACATCAGCAGTTTCACCCTGCCATTAGGTGCCACCATTAATATGGACGGAACAGCGTTATATGAATGCGTTGCTGCTATTTTTATTGCCCAGGCTTATGGGATAGATCTGGATATTATACAACAAATCATTGTCGTTATTACAGGCTTACTGGCTTCCATCGGAGCAGCAGCCGTTCCTATGGCAGGGCTGGTTATGATAAGCATCATTTTGTCGGTTGTCGGGCTTCCTCTCGAAGGAATTGGGCTTATTCTTGCTGTTGACAGGATACTTGACATGTTTCGCACAGCCACAAACGTCTGGAGCGACACCTGTGGTGCTGTGGTGATCGCAAAATCAGAAAAAGAAAATGTGAATTATTAAGTTATTTGGCTGCCTGATGTTCCATTCTTAATAAATCATTGAGTTCTTTCACAGGATTAAATGTAATTGACGGCACTTCCACAAAAATGGTAATCCATTTGCTCATGCCACCATTCCACAACCCGGGCATTTCATAAGTTTTGATTATTTTTCCTTCGTAAGATTTTTCAATGACCATACCGGATTTGGCATCGCGGTAATTGAGCAAATTGAACTTTTTGCCTTTATAATCTTTGGTGCTGCAAACAATATCCACCGGGTTAAAATGCGTTGATGACTCAAACATTTCGACTTTTTCCTCATTGTCTAGGTTAATTTGATTTTTCTCAACAATTTGTAGTGTTTGCCTTCCTTTCTTTTCATTCACCCAAAACGGGCCTCCTCCCGGTTCACTCGAATTGGGAACCATACCACATACCCGGATTGGCCTGTTTAGATACGATATTAATTCTGCTACTACTTTGGCTTTATTTGATCCTGAACAGGCGTAATACAATTTATTTTCAACAAAATCCATGATTTTTCCCCATTCTTGTTCTGATGGCAAGCTTTTTTTATTTAGTATTTTAAGAATATTAAAAATTTTATTCCGGTAATGAATCAACACGCCGCCAATGAATTTTTTATACCTGACAGTTTCATGTTTTATTGTATCGGGAGCCACATTATCAATATTCTTAATAAAAATCATGTCTGCATCAATGCTGTTGAGATTATAAATAAGGGCACCATGACCCCCGGGACGTAAAACAGGCAGGTTATCTTTATCGCGCAAAAGCTTATTATTTTCAGTCAGGGCTATGCTGCTGGTAGATTCCGACTGTTCAGAAAACTCCAGTTTGAAATTTACTTCCTTTGCATCCAGAAAATGCTTCAGGGCATACTTAAACCGTTTTTCATACAAAGATCTAAATTTACCCTGTATAGTCAGGTGGATATGAATTTCATTGTTTTTGGAACAGCAATACATTTTACCTTCCACCAAATGTTCTTCAAATGTTGTTCTGGCATGACCCGGATATTTGTGAAACAACACAAGGCCCTTCGGTATGTTCCGGTAATTTAAGCCACGTTTGCTTAAAATCATCCTTGCAACTTTGTCGTATTCATTTTTTCGTAAAATCCGTTCAATGTTTTGGCCTCGTCGGAAAAATCGCTTGAACAATTCAGGATAAAAGGCAAATTTATCCAGGTTTTCAAACGTATTTTTCAAACTATAAAAATCCTTTCCCGAACTCACCTCAATAAACTCATCCATGTTTCCTTTATAATGATCACGCAAATGTACAAGGCGTTTAAACATTCGCGTGGCGGCACCTGATGCAGGCACAAATTTAGTGACTTTTATATGGGGTAAGTTTTCTTCGTATAATTTGACAAAATCATTGATTTCATCCTCGTTGGGAACATAAATGCCATCTTCTGGGGTTGCAGGACGGTTAACATCGAGATACTTTTTTCCTGCTTTGATTTCTTTAGCCTGTTTTTCCATGCGTTTAGGGTCAATGCCTTTATCTTTCAGGAATTTAATATCTTTATTTGTAAACATACAACACAATGTTTTTGATTTCTATAAGCGAAATAATGGATTTTTTAAGCCACCAACAAATATTACATTATTTATTTTGATGTAATTCATGGAAACAATAAGCCATAATTATCTTTTTCTTTGATATTCAGGTATTTTCACACAAGCTTATGCAAACCAGGAATGAATATCAAAGGCTTTCATAATGCTGATTTCAAAGCTTTGTATATTTTCAGACTTATCCATGCATCAGTAGCAGCATAAATGATCTGAGGCTTTGATAGTTTCATGGCTTCCCAGTTTGTCAGCCTTTGAGATTTTGATAAGCGCATGTGAAAAAGCATAGCGGTAAGTTTTCTGAGGCTTTTTACTTTCAGCCCTGCATCTTCAGCCATATCTTGGATATCAACAAACCCTGCGGCCTGAAAATCATGCATTTCCCGGAGGGCTTTGATATCATCATGTACAGCGGCACCTGCCTTAACAATGTATTCTGATGCCAGAATACTAATAATTTCTTTTGATAATGGGCGAGAAGTCAAACGAAATAAATACGCTTTCTGTTCTGAACATAATTGAAGCAATGCTACTTTGTTTTGGTTGGCTATACCTTTTTTAAAAGTTGGCTTTGTTTCTGTATCAAACCCAAGGGCATCATAACCGGATAAATGCTCAAATGCTTCGCATTCACTGCTATCGTTGTCAACAACAATAATTTCTCCGGGAAAAGTAATCTGTGGTAATTTCCGGATTTTATTTTTTTCTATATCTTCAATATCAAATTTATTCATGAATATGTTTATTGTTGTTAAAATCTTCACTCACAATCAGCCTGTGAATCTGTTCTGTCAGCAGTAGTGTTCTCAACCCCCAATGTTGTTCAAAATTGTATTTACACTCCCACAAAGCATCATTGCGAATCTGTTCGTCACCATCCCGGTATTGAGCCATAAAGTTACCAATATCCTGGTAAATATCGGCAAATAATTCCGATAATTCAACATGAAAATAGTCTTCTGTGTTCATAAGAAAATTATCTTCCAAATGAATAATAACATCAAAATCACCCAACTTTTCGTTAAGGCTGGCTTTGATATATTCGTAATGCTCAGGGGTTACATAATATTCCAATTTTCCCTGCAATTCATTTTCAATTGATGGAAGACGACAGGCTTTGGCATAAAGTTGTGGCAACATGTACTGACATTGCAATAAAAAGCCTTCAGCAGACATAATGGAAGCAGATTCTATAATTTCTACCATTTCTTTGGTGGCTTCCACAAATGCTATAATTTGTTGTTTTTTCTCCATTCTGAAATTTTTTACAAAGATGTAAAATAGATGGGATTTTTACACCATTTTTACTCGCAAATGTTGTATTTACTAATTGAACTTAAGGAAAACCTGTCCTACAATAACATTTTCAATCTGCATCATTATTTATTGCCATAATACATTACCATCCTGGAAAGTATGCGTTGACACACGGGGCAAAAATCCGCATCAATGGATTTCATCAGGCAGGTGCGGTAAGGCCGGTACATCCCTTTTGACAGGTAACGCGCCCCTTCAAAAGCTCCTACCACATTGTTGTATTTCCCGGTATCAGGGGTAGGTACGGGCACGGTATCGTGTATCATATCCTCCCATTTATCATGAAAATCCGCCAGTGTAGTGACATTAGGTTCGATGGGTTCGTATTTAACATCAGGATGGTTTATATACGCTGTGGATGAGGTATAATATTCATCAGCTAATCCACCAAACGCATGGCCGAATTCATGCAAAAACAAGTTGAGTGACCTTATATTCCCGGCGCTCACCACCGAAAAATGATTGAACACCCCGCCGCCACCATATTTTTCTGTGTTGACAAGCACCACTATCTGATCATGCGGAACAGCAGCTGTTATATCCGCCAGCTTATGATATGCCATAGTAGTAAGATAGCGTTCACTTCCAAAGGTATAAAACCGGGCATCTGCAACAGTTTGTTTCCAAATGCCCTGACCCGGCAAATCACATCCGCTCTCAGGTGATACTGCTTTAACAATCCGTAAAGCAATAGCATCATTAAATTCATCAAAAGGGGGTGTTCCCAGAAAAACCCTTGCAAACTTATGCGCATCGTTTTCAAAATCATCCATTTGCTCCTGTGTATAACCTTCTGCAACAATGGCAATATCAAGCTGTTCGGCAGGGTTATCTTTTCCGTGAATCAATTCAAATTCGTAATTATCGGTATAATCTGTTTGATACCAGTCAGCACCAGGGTCAAAATCCTTCTCCCAGCATTTTTGCAAGTTCATCAATGTATCTCTCTGAAAAATTTCAATATGCACTTTTTCTTTGGGGAAAGGCAAAAACCGGCATTCCTGAAAAATTCGGGTGCCTTCATTTATCAATTCTGTGTCCTGCCATTCTTCAAACAAAGTATTGAACCCCTTTGAAAAAATGGTTTTTCCCCCTGCAGATTTCATTTTTATAACATACCTGCCATGTAAAAAGGGAGAAATAGTTTGATATGGTCCGGCGTACACAGGTTCCTGTGTCATATTTTTTAGGCTAAAAAACTCTTCTGTGGCGTTACCACCGTGATACATATCCAATCGCAAGACTTTTTCCGTAAAATATGCATTGTATTCAATGTGTTGCGCTGAGAGACCATTGCCCATACATGATATGAGTGCTAAAAAAATACCTGTTTTTGTTTTCATTATCCGATTTTGTATCTTTACAACAGTAAATGTAAAAATTTTTTACCTTATGCAAAAAGAAAAACCTGGTATTGCCATTGAAAAGACTTAAAATAATCTTTTGAGCAAATTTCACTGATATGCTACGCAACAGTTATAAACTATCATTCAGTATTACAACATCTTACAACAATATCTGTTTTTATTTAAAATCAATCTGCATTTAATTAGCCGAAACATGACAAATATCATATTTGGAGAATTTCAATTAAAATATTTTTAACCTGATTTTTAAAATAAACCATAATTCAAATTATTCATTAATAATAATATACATTTATTAATTTTAATTAATAATTAATGTTAAAATAGTAACAACTTAAAAACAGATTATTACTATGACTGATGTAAAAGAATTAATTCAGGGTAAAATCAAGATTTTCGGCAACAATAGAACGGCACTTATGCCGATTCTGCAAGCTATTGTTGAGGACAAAAACCACCTTGACGAGGAAGACATGATTGAAGTTGCAGATGCGCTTGATATTTCCACTGCCGATGTTTACGGCACCGCAACTTTTTACACTTTCCTTGACACTGTCCCCCGGGGCAAATATGTGATCAGGGTCTGTAAAACCATTTCCTGCCACATGGCTGGAAAAGATGAGATTTTTGACACATTGAGAGATGTTCTTAAAATTAAAGAAGGTGAAACAACACCTGACAAGAAATTCACCTTGTTAACAGCCAATTGCATGGGCTGGTGTCATAAAGGACCGGTTATGCTGGTCAACGATGACATTTACACAGAACTGACCAAAGAGAAAGTCATTGAGATCATCAATGAGTACCAGGAAAAATAATTTTTATCACTAACACAAAAACAAAAAGGTATGGATGCTAAGAAACTAAATAAAGTTGACCTTATTTTTGACAAAGAGGGCTACAATGCGATTGAAGTCCTTGACAAAACACTTGAACGCTCTCCTGATGACATCATTAATGACATGATTGATTCCGGCTTAAAAGGGCGTGGCGGAGCTGGTTTCCCAACCGGGCTTAAATGGAAATTTACACGCGCCGAAGATGACCCTGTGAAATATGTTATCTGCAACGCTGATGAGGGCGAACCAGGCACCTTTAAAGACCGTGAAATTCTTGATAAGGTACCAGGTAAAGTTTTTACCGGTATGGCAATTGCTGCACATGCTATTGGTGCCAAAAAAGGTTTTATCTATGTACGTGCCGAATACCAGTTCATGCGCAAATCACTTCAGAAACAACTTGATGAATTCAATCAGATACTGAAAGACAAAGGTTATGACTTTCACATTGAACTGCGTTGGGGTAGCGGGGCATACATCTGCGGCGAAGAGTCCGCACTTTTCGAATCAATGGAAGGTAAACGCGGTGAACCAAGAAACAAACCACCTTACCCAACCAAAAGTGGTTATCTCAACAAACCGACTGTAATCAACAATGTTGAAACACTTGTTTACGCAACCATAATTTACAGAATCGGGCCGGCTGAATTTAAAAAACTCGGAACATCAGATTCAAGGGGATCAAAAGTATTTTCTGTATCCGGTGACACACCCATTGCAGGCATTTATGAACTGGAAATGGGATTGCCTGTAAATGAATTTGTTGATGAATTCGGTGATGGTGATACCAAAGCTGTTCAAATAGGAGGTGCTTCCGGATTTTGTGTGCCGAGTAAAAACTTTGACAATCATATCATTGGTTTTGAAGGCATACCCACAGGCGGTTCTATGATGTTGTTCAACTCAACCAGGTCCATGTACAACGTGCTGCATAATTACCTTGCATTTTTTACCGAAGAATCCTGTGGTAATTGCACCCCTTGCCGGGTTGGTTGTCAGCAACTGCTTAAAGGCATTGAAGCTGTTAAAGGCGGCAAAAAATCCCCATCGTACCTTGATGATCTTAAATCACTTGCAAAAACAATGAGAATATCTTCAAAATGCGGACTGGGGCAATCTGTTGCCAATTCCTTTATTTCAATTACAGACAATTTCAAAGAAGAAATAATTTATTAATTAATTGTGACATTTAAAACTCATAATACCATGGGAAAATTTGAAGTTAATCTTAAAATAAACAACCTCCCGGTTACTGTTGAAGAAGGTACAACTATTTTGGATGCAGCCAAAAAGCTCAATTTCCGAATCCCTACGTTGTGTTATCATCCTGACCTTTGCGTTTCCGGTAACTGCAGGGTATGCGTTGTAGAACAAAAAGGCGCAAAAACATTGCTAGCAGCCTGTGCTACACCCGTAGCTGAAGGCATGGAAATCTTTACTAATTCAGCAAAAGTTCGTCAGGCCAGAAAACATGTGGTTGAACTCCTGTTGTCAGAACACAGGTCAGAATGTACAAGCTGTTACAAAAACGGTAAATGTGAATTACAGGAACTGGCCATTGAATACAGAATCAGCGAAGATAAATTCCTGAAACTGGTTGAAGATAAAGGATACACCATTGATGACTTATCTCCGGCTATCATTAAAGACGATTCGAAATGTATTCGTTGTCAGCGCTGTGTGAGAACATGTAATGAGCTCCAAAGCGTATCAGCACTTGCTGTGGTTTACAAAGGCAATAAGCAAAAAATCTCAACATTCCTTGACAAACCTATGCATTCTGTCGTTTGTACAAATTGTGGCCAGTGTGTAACACATTGTCCTACAGGTGCGCTTGTTGAAAAGAATTACATTGATCAGGTCTGGGATGCTATTAATGACCCGAACCTGCACGTGGTGGTACAAACAGCCCCGGCCGTTCGTATCGGTCTCGGTGAAGAATTGGGTCTGGAACCCGGAAACAGGGTAACCGGCAAAATGGTAGCTGCCCTGCGCCGCCTGGGATTCAACTCAGTATTGGATACGGATTTTTCTGCTGACCTTACCATTATGGAAGAAGGTACAG
>JBNGDT010000057.1:0-12392 GCA_049975305.1 Bacteroidales bacterium
TTTGAACGGCAAAGATAAATAATTTAGGTGAAAGATTGAGTATTCATTTTATTTTAATATTTCTTTGCTTCTCAGCGTCTTTGCGGTAACCAATACGCCTGAATAGTTATAACTCATTTATTTAGGATAGCATCGTATTTTTGGGGGTCACGGAGTATCTCAAGAGCCTTTAAAAATGCATCGTTGCGTTTATTGTTGATTTGGTAGAATTCATTGGTTTCCCAGATATCAGATGCAATCAGCGCTTTAATATGTAATTTCAGTTTCTCATACTGCTTGTCTGTGATGCTGTCCATGCTTTCATTGATGTTCTTTTCTTCAGCATATTCAGCCAGGTCATCAACCATTTCATCAGTTATCACAAATTCCGACTCAAATTTATCAAAATTGGGATAGGTTTCATTCAAGGCATCACGGTTGCCATCTACATACTGCAATGCAAAACTAAAAATAGCGCCTTTTCGCATCAGGGCACTGTGAAAATCAGAAACCTGTGTAGTGTCAAGCGGAATAAATACATCTGGCATGATACCGCCACCACCATAAACTTCACGTTCTTTTCGCAGGGTTTTATACATTAAGGAGTCCGGAAAATGTATGCTATCTGCGCTGATCATTTCTCCTTCATTATACCTGTCAATCAGTTCATGGCTGTAATCTTCTTTGCCTTCTTCATAAGGCTTCTGTATGCACCTTCCTGATGGTGTATAATACCTCGCTACAGTCAATCTGATCATACTCCCGTCAGGAAGGGGGAATGGACGTTGTACCAAGCCCTTGCCAAATGTTCGGCGGCCGACAATAACCCCCCTGTCCCAGTCTTGTAGTGCTCCCGAAACAATTTCACTTGCAGAGGCAGAGCCTTCATTCACAAGCACCACCACACGGGCGTTCTCGTATCGATCGTCATCGGTGGCACGGTATTCCTGTCTGGGGGAATTTTTCCCTTCGGTATAAACAACCATTTTACCATCTCCCAAAAACTGGTCAACCAGCCAGATACTTTTGTCCATATATCCGCCACTATTGCTGGTCAGGTCAAGAATAATACTATTAACGCCAACAGAATCAAAACGATTGAATACTTCTTCCAATTCTTCATCTGTGGTTTTTGAAAACCGGTTTAATTTCACATAACCAATATCATCATCCACAACATATCCCGCGTCGACAGAAAAAATTGGTATTTTATCGCGTACAATGGTAAATTCAAGCACCTCATCCACGCCCCTGCGTACAATTTCAACATCCACCTTTGTGCCTTTTTCCCCGCGCAACATATCCAGCACATCGGAATTTTTCAGCTCGATGTCTGCAATGTTTTTTCCATCCACTGTGATAATTCTGTCACCGGGCATAATCCCGAGCTTTTCTGAGGGCCCGCCTGGAATGGTAGCAACCACCATCAGTGTATCTTCCATGATGTTAAATTGTATCCCGATGCCTTCAAACTCCCCTTTCAATGGTTCGTTCATGCGCTTTACTTCATCTTTGCTGATGTAAATTGAATGTGGGTCCAGTTCTTTCAGTATAGCCACTATGGCCTCTTCCACAATCTTTTCCATGTTGACGGTATCGACATACAAGGTGTTAATGAGTGTTAACACACGCCCGAATTTATGCAATTGCTGCGTCTGTTCATTTTTCAAATCTTGAGCATGGATTTCTTTTGCAGGTAAGCAAACGATCAAGACAATTACCAATATAATAAGGGATTTCAAATATCTCATAAGCATAAAATTTGACGTAAAGATATAAAAGCTTCATCAAAAACCTTTCCACATAAGCTTAATTTTATTTTTTTATGATAACCTCCAAAACCCTCTGCAATATTTGCAGACATAGAATCATTAGCCTCGACAAATTGCCCTCCAACGTGTCTTCTGTCAAACCATTCCCATATAAACAATTTAACCATTCACCTATTTATACAAGTCATCTTAAACTGTGAACGTTTACAAAAAAACTAAAAATTTTGTTTTGCTGTTTAAAAAAATATGGTACCTTTTAGGGCTATAAACAATAAAAACGAAAAATAATATATGATGAAACAGATACGAAAACCTGCCGTTGCCGGCCAGTTTTATTCAGACGATAAAAATGCATTGAATGATACATTGCAGTCTTATTATGAAAATGCGAAATCTAAAAAGCAAGCCAGTCCGGCTAAAGCGGTCATTGCTCCCCATGCAGGCTATGTGTTCTCGGGACAAATTGCGGCTGATGCTATTGTTCAGCTTGATGCTAAAAAGATAAAACGAGTTTTTGTTATCGGCTCATCACATCATGCCCATTTTGACGGGGTTTCGGTGTATGCAGGCGATGCTTATGACACACCGCTTGGCCTGGTAAACATAGACAAACATGTGACTGAGAAACTGTTAACAGGCCATGATTTCATTGATTTTGTCCCCATGGCGCATCAGGATGAACATTGCATTGAAGTGGAAATTCCTTTCATCAAACACTATCTGCCGGATGCACAGATTGTGCCGCTGCTCATTGGAAGTTATTCAGCCGGGATAAGCGACAAGCTGGCAAAAGCAATTGAACCATGGAAAGATGACCCGGAAACGGCATTTGTTGTTTCTACGGACCTTTCTCATTATCCTGATTATGAAACGGCCAGGAAAGTGGATAATGAAACAGTTCAGGCCATTGTTTCAGGGAATCCAGATACCTTGATTTCCACCATGGAAAACCATAAAAATAAGGGTATTCCATCCCTTGCCACTGACATTTGCGGCTGGACATCTGTGTTGACAATAATGAAATTGTTTGAGACCAGCGATATCGAATGGAAAAAGATATCCACGGCCAATTCAGGTGATGCTGTTTTCGGTGACCACAGCAGGGTGGTTGGATATGCTGCCATTGCCGGATTCATAAAAGAATCCAAAGAAGATAATTTCAGCTTGTCGGATAATGATAAACAATTTTTGCTGAATTTGGCCCGCAAAAGTATTGATGCCAGCTTCCATCCTGGTGATGTGGATTTACCCGAAAAAGATGATGATGTTCCCGAAAAACTAACCACTTCATGCGGTGCGTTTGTAACCCTGCATAAAGATGGTAAACTGCGGGGATGCATTGGTAATTTCGGCGATGACCGGCCATTGTGGAAAGTGGTAAAAGACATGGCTGTGGCAGCAGCTTTTCATGATACCCGCTTTTCTCCTTTACTTGAAAACGAATTGTCAGACATTGAGATTGAAATATCAGTGTTAACACCATTGCGTCCCATGAAAGACATTTCTGAACTTGAACATGGCAAACATGGTATTTACATTAAACATGGTTTTGCTTCAGGCACATTTTTACCACAGGTTGCTACCGAAACAGGCTGGAGCAGGGAAGAATTTCTCGGTCATTGTGCCAGGGATAAAGCCGGACTTTCATGGGATGGATGGAAAGATGCCGACGTGTATTTGTATGAAGCCATTGTTTTTAATGAGAATCGGATATGAATAGAAAAGAAGCGTATTTTTACAAAATCAGGAAAGATGGAAAAGTACTGTGTCAATTGTGCCCTCAGGCATGTGTGCCTGAAGAAAATGAAATGAGCCCTTGTGGTACACGTATGCTCATTGATGGCAAATTATGGGCATTGTCTTATGGACAGATAATAGCAGGGCACATTGACCCGGTGGAAAAAAAGCCCATTTATCATTTTATGCCGGGAAGCGAGGTATATAGCATTGGTACAGCCGGTTGTAATATGCATTGTAAAAACTGCCAGAACAGTGATATCTCCCAGTCAATCAATCCTGTCAATCCATCCCGGATGATTACACCTGAACAAATTGTGGACAACGTGGAATTACGTGGTCTGCATTCCATTGCATATACCTACACTGAACCCACCATTTTTTATGAGATGATGTATGAAACTGCGGAGCTGGCACATAAGAAAAACATAAAAAACATCATGGTCAGCAATGGGTTGATCAATCCTGAACCACTTCGTCAGTTGCTACCGGTAATTGATGCTGTGAACATTGACATGAAAGTGTTCAACGAAAAAGTACACCAGGAAATAACCGACAGCCCGCTTAAACCCATATTGAAAACCATTGAAACCATCCACAACAGTGATACTCACCTTGAAATCACCATGTTGCTCATTCCCGGCATCAGTGACAAAGATGATGAGCTGGATGCGTTTTTCAACTGGATGACCGAACGCAACATGCATGAAGTTCCGCTGCATATATCCCGATTTCATCCCACATATAAATTGCGTAACGTCCCTCCCACCCTTGCAGAGCGCATATTTAAAGCAATGGACAAAGCCATGGGAAAAGGATTAATCTATGTTTATCCGGGAAACATCATGGCCGGAGAAGCTGAAAACACCTATTGTCCGGATTGCGGCACCTTAGCTATCAGCAGGCTGGGATTCAGCGCCGAAAACCATCTGAAAGACGGCAAATATTGCAGGAAATGCAACAGGAAAATCATAGAGGTGAGTTAGTTTCAGGTGTTCCGGAAAATAATTAGGGTCACAGTTACAACCTTTGTATGCTTTTGGAGAATGTGATTTATCTGTCTTCACTCAAAAACAACAACATCATTTTCATTGGCAGCATAAGTTTCCGGGAATATTTCCCGTGCTTCACTGACTAAATCATCAGGGGAATGGTAACGCGTGGAAAAATGGCCAAGCAACAGTTTTTTAGCGTTAGCTTCGCGTGCAATCATAGCGGCCTCACGTGCTGTCGAATGAAATGTGTCTTTCGCATTTTCTTTCAGGTGATTGCCAAAGGTAGCTTCGTGATATAAGCATTGCACATTTTTGATGTGTTTAACCATTTCCGGGTAATAAGCAGTATCAGAACAGTATGTATACGACCGCAAAACATGTCCAGGCAAGGTAAGTTTATCATTTTTCTCAATGGTTTTACCGTTTCTTATTAGGTCAGCGCCTTGTTTTACCCGTCGTATTTCCTGGTATGACATATCATGATTATCAATCTCATTTTCAATGATGTTGCGTGCTGCTTGTTTTTCCCGGAACAAAAACCCGCAAACCGGGATTTTATGTTTCATGGGAAATGAATAAATGTCCAACAGTTTGCTACTGAGGATTAATTCTTTTGCGTTGAAATTGAGTTTGTGAAACACAATGGGAAATTCGGGCATAGCCCCCCCCTGGATGAATACATAATTAATGATGGATTCCAGTTTAGGATGGGCATGTATATGCAATATTTGCTTACGCCCCAGCAGCCTCATGCTTGAAAGCAAGCCAAACAATCCGAAATAATGATCGCCATGTATATGTGAAATAAAAATGTGCCTTATTTCAGAAAACCCCAAATGATTATGCTGCAACTGTATTTGACAGCCTTCACCGCAATCAATAAGATAAGACTGATTATTAAACCTCAGCAACTGCGAACTTGGAAAACTGGTTTTTGTGGGGATTGCCGAACTTTTACCAAGTATATGTAATTCGAAGTTGGGTTTCATTCATAATATATTTCGTGTATTACCAGTCTTTGTCAGGTTGTGCCTGTATAACTTTTTTAACTTTATCTTTCTTTTCTTCCTGCAAATCTTCCTCTTTTTTCTCAAGTGCTCTCAACAACCGTTCAGCATCTTCTTTGCTCATTTCCTGTTTTTGTTTTTGCTGTTGTTGATTTTGTTTTTGTTCCTGTTTTTTATCTTCATTTTGTTTCTGTTGTTTTTTATCTTGTTCTTTTTGTTTGTCTTGCTTTTGATCATTTTTCTGTTTTTGTTGCTGCTGTTGCATTTTTTGTTTCATAGTGCGAGCCAGAGACATGTTGTATTTTGAATTGTAATGATCAGGGTCAGCACGCAGGGCATTTTTGTATGCTTCGATGCTTTTGTCGTATTCCCCGGACTGAAGGAGCGCATTTCCTAAATTATAATATTGTTTTGATGTGGACAAAGCATTGGTTTCTGATGGTTTCATGTAAGCTTTGACTGCATTTTCGTAATTCTCGTTTCTGAATTCAGCGTGCCCCAGATTTTCATATAATTTGTAATTGGAAGGGGCTTCTTCAATGGCTTTTCGGACATTCAGGATAGCATTATCGTAATTATTTTCCTTGTATGCCTTCAGGGCTTTCCGATTGTATGACCGTTCCTCCTGGGCAAGCAAACCAGCCGGGATCAGAAAAATTACAACAATATATAGAATTCGATATATCATGACTTTAATAATTTTAATTTTTCAATGGTATGTTCTTTTTTTCTGCTGATAATCATTTCAACAAGCAATAAAACAATAGCGAGTGCCAGAGGATATTGATACTGGTCATCAAATTCAGAATACACTTCTACGGTGCGTTCAGTTTTATTCAGGTTTGAAATATCATTAAGGATGATATCCAGCCCTGATCCGGATTTTCCAGCAAGAACATATTTTCCATCTCCTGCTTTGGCAATGGATGACAAAATATTTTCATTGAGTTTAGAAATAACCACCTGGCCGGAATTGTCTTTGTGAAATCCGCCGGATGATTTTGGTATGGGACCGCCTTTTTTTGTTCCCATGCCTACGGTATATATTTTGATTCCGCCATTGGCAGCTATATTAGCGGCTTCAATGGCATTTTCTTCGTGGTTTTCTCCATCGCTTATGATCAGTAACACCTTTGCCGATTCGGGATCGGGAGAAAATACTTTCACCGACATATTAATGGCTTTGGCCAGGTTAGTGCCCTGCACAGGAACGATGTCGGTATCAACATTATTGAGATACATTCTTGCAGCACCATAGTCATTTGTCAAAGGGATTTGGATATAGGCATCACCGGCAAACACTACCATGCCTAACATGTCACCATCAAGCTTGTTGATGAAATGTTCGACAGAACGTTTAGCGCTGGCCAACCGGCTTGGTGAGATGTCTTTTGTTTGCATGGAGCGGGATACATCCAGTGCAACTACTATTTCCATCCATTCTTTCTTTACTTCCTTAAGTTTGGAACCAAACTGTGGCCTTGCAAGTGCAAAGATCAACATAAGCAACCCCAGAGACATCAAGCCAAATTTCCACCATGGCCGTGATGTGGAAATATTTATCATCAAACGCTGGACAAGTTTAAGATCGCCAAATTTTTTTATATTACGGTTCAGTACTCTTCTGTTGTACCAAAACAAAAGAAACAATGCCGGCAAGGCAAGAAGTAAATACAATATTTCTTTATTTTCAAAACGAAACATAGACTAACGGGTTATGGCAGTTGTTTAAATAATGTGTACCTTAAAATCGCTTCAGCAATCAGCAGCAATGCAGCTACAAAAGCAAACCAGAAAAAACGTTCTTCAGTATTGGTGTATTTCTTTTCTTTTATGATGGTTTTTTCCAGTTTATCAATTTCTTCGTATATTTTTTTCAGTTTTTGTTCATTTGTTGCCCTAAAATATTGTCCTCCAGTCATTTCAGCAATTTCAGTAAGCACTTCTTCGTCAATTTTCACTTCCATGTTTTGATATTGTGTGCCAAAAGCTGTTTTAACAGGATAAGGAGCTGTCCCTTCGCTGCCAACTCCAATGGTATAAACACGGATATCGAACTTTTTAGCAATTTCGGCAGCCGTCAGTGGAGATACTGATCCTGAATTGTTTACCCCATCAGAAAGTAAAATAACCACCTTGCTGGCAGCTTTACTGTCTTTCAACCTGTTAACAGAGGTAGCTAGACCGTTTCCAATAGCTGTTCCATCAGGAAGCATGTCAGTATTTACAGCACTAAATAAGCGCATTAGTTCCTGGTGGGTAGTGGTAAGCGGACATTGTGTGAAACTTTCACCTGCAAAAATCACCAGGCCTATTCTGTCTTGTGGTCTGTCAGCAATGAAATCCATTGCTATATCTTTGGCAGCTTCCAGGCGGTTTGGCTTGAAATCCTCGGCCAACATACTGCCACTGATGTCAAGCGCCATCATAATATCAATGCCTTCAGAATCAGATTGATGCCATGAATCTCTTTTTTGTGGCCTTGCCAGGGCTATCAACATTAATCCTACAGCAAGTATCCGGAATACAAAAAGAATGTGCCTGAACCTGATGCGCCATGAATGTTTATATCCTACAAAAGCCTGTAACCCGGAAGTTTTTAATTCCGGATCATAATGGTTATGTTTCAATACATACCAAACAATCAGTGGTATGAGGCCAATCAACAACCACAAAAATTCAGGATTGGCAAATGTATCAATTCCCAGGTTCATAATTATTTATCGTTTTTGTTGTTGTTGTTTGATTCTTGTTCTTTATTGTCATCAATATCTACTTCAAGTTCAGATTCTACCAATTCCACATTTTCATCCCTTGGTTTTTCTTTGGTAGCTTCAACAATAACATAAGCCTGATCCAGGCTGCGCTTGTTTTCGTCGGGTAATGGCATTGACTTGGCAAACTTTACAAAATCTGAACGTTGCAGGATATCCTGCATTTTCATTTTCATGTTTTCATCCATAAGGTTGTTTTTATCAATCAACTGGTAAATTTCATTGCTTGTTTTTTCCATGGCATGGACATCATATCGGTTTTCCAGGTAATGCCTGAGAGTATCAGTAAGGTCAGTGTAATAATCTTTGACCCTGTTTTTCTGCCATAATTTCTCACTTTTTATCCTGTCTAGTTCTCTGAAAGCAATGACATGGGCTGGTTCGGATGGTTTGATTTTTTGCCGGAAAAGTGGTTTTTCTTTTTTGTAAAAGAAAAAGTAATAAACAAGTGCTAAAATCAGCACTACCAATACAGTAAGCCACCACCAGTTGTGTTTAATGAATTTCCAGATGTAATACATAATTTCCGAAAAGGTCAATGGCGTTTCATACAATTCATCATTGATGTCTTTTATTTTGTAAACTGCAAACAAAGCCTGTTGTGAAAACACGGTATCATACTCCTGTACAAAAACGGTATCAAAGGCTCCCGGAATGCGGTAATCGTTAAGAATGGCCTGGTGATTTACCACGAACAAATGCTTGTAAGGAGCTTCCACTATTTGAGCAATTTCTGTTTCCCTGCGCAGTCCAGAAGCTCTGAAAACCTCACTTCCAAAACGCTGTATCATGATTTGCCTGAGGGTGTCTTTAAGCATATTAAGGCTGTCCGGGGACATGCTTTGGCGCACGGAGTCAGGGATTTGTTGTTCGATCTGTTCTTCAAAACTATTTTTTCCGAAAACAACAATCCCTCCTTTTTTGGCGTATATTGTATCTACTTTCAGTGTATCCGGATTTACCACCGGATTTACTTTAATCTGCACCGGATTTGATAACAGGATTAAGCTATCTGTTCCTGGATTGAGGATAACCTCCTGTGAAGAGATAGTGTGTATGCCCTCTTCAAAGCTTGTTAAAATATATGTCTTATGGACTAGTCCTTTTTCTGAATTGTAATGTTGTTTTTTCCGCTTTACCACTTCAACCTTATCCACAATAGTGTCTTCCGGATAATCAGGGAACACAACGGTATCAGCAGATGAGGCAGGCAATACGAGTTCAAAAACCAGTTGGTCACCTATCAGAATGCTGTCTTGATTCAGTGTGGCGGACACATCGTATTCCTGTGCGAAAATCCCATACGAGACAAGCGTAAACACACATACTGTGATCAATTTAAGTATCTTATTCATAGCTATCTGCGTTTGAATAGTGCAATTAATGGTTTAACATAATCTGCATTGGTTTTCAACTCTGCAAAATCCACCCCTGATTTCCTGAAATTTTCTATGGATTTTTGCCTGAATGCATTATAATGTTGCCTGTATTGTGCCCTGGTTTGTTTGTCTGATGTATCAACGAGCAAAGTATTGTTGCTTTCAGGGTCTTTCATTTTTATCAAACCCACGTTTGGCAGTTCGACATCACGCTCGTCAAATACAAGCAAAGCCACCACATCGTGTTTGTTTCCGGCAATTCGCAAGGCATCCAGGTAAGGCTTGTCATCAATAAAATCGGAAATAACAAAAGCTGTGCATCGTTTTTTCAGGGCGTTGGTAAGGTACCTTAAGGCTTCTGCAATGTTGGTACCCTTACTTTCCGGTTGAAAATCAATCATTTCCCTGATAATCCTGAGAATGTGTTTTTTGCCTTTTTTAGGTGGAATGAATTTTTCAACCTTATCTGAAAAGAAAATCACCCCAATTTTATCGTTATTGTGGATTGCGGAGAAAGACAACACGGCTGAGACTTCTGCGACGAGTTCATTTTTAAGCCTTTCTCGTGTTCCAAATTCTTGTGATGAACTTACATCCACCAGCAACATAACAGTGAGTTCCCTTTCTTCTTCAAAAACTTTAATATAGGGATGATTAAAGCGAGCTGTCACATGCCAGTCGATGTTTTTGATGGGATCACCTACCTGGTATTCACGTACTTCACTAAAAGCCATTCCTTTACCCTTGAAAGCAGAATGGTACTGCCCGGCAAATATTTGGCGCGACAAGCCCCGGGTTTTGATTTCAATGGTTCGTACTTTTTTTAACAGCTCTTTTGTTTCCATTCTTTTAATGAGGTGTTAGGTGTTAGGGGTTAGGTGTTAGGTTTGGATTTTTTATAATTAAATTATGTGGAGAATATGTTTTCCCTATTCTTTTGGCAACTTTTTGCTTCAAATTTGAAAATATTTTTACCAGTTCTTCTGATTCTTTCTGAAGATAAACGAGTTCTTCATTCCGTTCTGCGAGAGAGCTTTTTTCCAATAAATATAGCCAAAAAACAGTTTCATCACATTCTTCCACAGTAATGCAGATTTTAGAATAATATTCAGCATCCGATCTTGCCTGTGTTGCTGCACGGAAATTAGCAGGAAAAGACGTTCCGCATTTTAGGAGTTGACTAAATAAATCATAAGGCAATCCGCTTTCCCGTAATTTCATAATGTATTTAACCAACTTTACAGCAAACTGAAACGATCTATTCCGGTATTTTTCATTAAAAGATTCCATATAAATTAGTTTTAAAATATACATTCATTTATCTGCATTTAAATACAACCTAAAAATCCAAACCTACCCCCTAACCCCTAACACCTAACACCTACTTACGGTACTTCCACTTTATTCAAAATTTCACTAACCAGTTCATCGACGGTAACGTTTTCAGCTTCAGCTTCGTAAGTAAGTCCCATGCGATGGCGCAACACATTATGGCACATAGCACGCACATCTTCGGGCAACACATAACCACGCCGTTTTATAAAGGCAAGCGCTTTGGAAGCCATAGAAAGGTTAATGCTTGCACGTGGAGAACCTCCAAAGGATATCATATGCTGAATTTTTTCCAGCCCAA
Source organism: Bacteroidales bacterium (assembly GCA_049975305.1). Classification (GTDB taxonomy): domain Bacteria; phylum Bacteroidota; class Bacteroidia; order Bacteroidales; family ML635J-15; genus JAQIBY01. The sequence goes on from JBNGDT010000057.1 coordinate 11,277, forward strand.
ATTGTTCAGGATAGCGTGTAGCAAAGACAATATCAAGAATATAGTTTTCAATTTTTTCATCCATATACACATCCCTGACTACTTGCCGGGCTTTCAGGATTTGCTCTGGCTTTATCACCTGATTTGCTACCGGGAATTCACCCACCACATTTTCCCGTATAATTTTTCGTTCTTCTTCCCTGTTCGGATAATCAATTACAATTTTCACCATAAAACGGTCAACCTGTGCCTCTGGTAGCGGATAAGTTCCCTCTTGTTCTATGGGATTTTGTGTAGCGAGCACCAAAAAAGGTTCTTCGAGCGGATAAGTTTCCTCCCCGATGGTAACCTGTCGTTCCTGCATGGCTTCGAGCAAAGCAGATTGTACTTTGGCAGGTGCTCTGTTTATTTCATCAGCAAGGATAAAATTGTTAAAGATTGGTCCTTTTTTCACGATAAACTCTTCGTTTTTCTGGCTGTAAATCAAAGTACCAACCAAATCGGCAGGCAAGAGGTCAGGCGTAAACTGAATACGACTGAATCCGGCATTGACGGTGCTTGCCAGCGTGTTAATGGCAAGGGTTTTAGCTAATCCGGGCACTCCTTCGAGCAACACATGTCCATTTGATAACAACCCCACCAGCATTCCTTCCAGTAGTGGTTTTTGCCCCACAATCACTTTTGACATTTCCATATTCAACATATCCATGAAGCTGCTTTCTTCATGGATACGTTCATTCAAAGCTTTGATATCAACTGTAGTCTGGTCCATAATTACATGTTTTTAGTTGGCTGTTTTTGCATGACGAAAATAAAAAATTTTTACACTACCAGCAACGCATTTCAATAAATGTAAAATATACAACAATGGCTTAAAATTTTGTTAAATGATACATCATTTGTAACTGATCATCAAATAAGAGTAGCTTTTCACCACAATGTCGCAAAGGTTTAAAATTTGTAAATTGAACTGTTACTCTTTTTCTGCTCCTTAATTGTACTTCATCATTCGTTATCCAAATGTTCTATTGTTCAATTGTTTGTTTATCTTATGTGATACCTGTTGATATTGAGTTGTTACTTTTTTTATTTTATGATTACTTAATGTTATACCTAAATTCATTTTTATAGCTAATT
>JBNGDT010000058.1:0-12298 GCA_049975305.1 Bacteroidales bacterium
TTGCGGCTCCTGGTGTCTTAGTGCCTTTGTGGCATTTTTCATTTTTTTTGACTTTTTAGAACCGGCTCATAAATGCTATATTTGCAAAGACAAACTTAAGTTATCTTTTTTGTAGTTCCCGTGTTTTTTTTCCAGGGGCGAGCACTAATTAGACGGAAGTCGGGAGTCAGAAGAACAATTCATCACTACAGGCTTTCGCCAGACCGGTTCAATGCATTCCATCCCTGAGCTTCCAATGGAATTTCTTTGCCATTTCTGGCAACCAGCATGTATTTTTCTTTTTCGGGTATCATGTGCCCGATGATTGAAATGCCTGGAATCTGTTGTATTTTTTCGTGGTCTTTCAAAGCTATGGTAAAAAGCAATTCATAATCTTCACCACCGTTAAGTGCCGGAATGCTGGGGTCTAAGTAAAATTCTTCTGCCGCTTGTTGTGTTTCCATCGCAATGGGAAGTTTATCTTCATACAGCCTGCAGCCCAGTTTTGACTGTGTGGCAATGTGTAAAAGGTCTGATGATAATCCATCCGATAAATCTATCATGGAAGTCGGAAGGATGCTGTTGTCGTTTAGCTGCCGTATGATGTCTTTTCGGGCTTCCGGTTTTAGTTGCCTTTCAATGAGATAAGGATATTTGTCAAGTTCAGGCTGAATTTTCGGGTCTTTCATAAATATCTTTTTTTCACGTTTTAGCAACTGAAGGCCAAGGTATGAGGCACCCAAATCTCCACTGACACAAATAAGTTCTTTATCACCCGCCGTATTACGTTTCACGGCTTTGCCTTTTTCTACAGATCCAAGGGCTGTAATACTGATTGCCAATCCTGTCATTGAGCTGGTTGTATCGCCTCCCACAAAATCCACATTATATCTTCGGCATGCTTCCTTGATACCATCGTACAACTCTTCTATAGCCTTTAAAGAAAATTTCGATGACAGAGCAATGGAAACCACAATCTGTTCAGGAGTTCCGTTCATAGCATAAATATCACTCAGATTGACAACAACGGCTTTGTATCCGAGATGTTTCAGAGGGGTATATACCAAATCAAAATGTATACCTTCCATCAGCATATCTGAAGTCACCAGACTATCACGGTTCTTATGATTGAATATCGCACAATCATCACCAATGCCATACACGGTGGATGCTCTTTTACAATGAACATCCGAAGTCAAATGCGTGATCAAACCAAACTCGCCAAGCTCTTTTATAGTTTTCTTTTTCATACACCGTTGTTTTTTTAGTCTGAATTTTGGCAAAACTAAGAAATGTCTGGCAAAGATTTTGACGGTTATTCAAAAAAACAATGCAAATAAATAATATTGTGGTATTTTTTATATCTTTGTTTGAAATCTTTTGATTATGAAAAGGATATACCTGTTGTTTATACTGGTTATGGCAAGCCTTTGGGTTTGTTCACAGGATATGGCCATATACACAGACTATTTGAATAAGGTTCAATTGTTTGACGGGGGCGAATTCAAAGAGCTGGAACATTTGCCATTAAAATCGTATCAAATAGGCAACGAATGCCTTGGCTATGAAGACAATTCCGAAAATTTCAAAATTTATTACAATCATTACACGTTTAAAATCAACAGTTTTGTGAGCAATTACATTGTTACAGACCACCTCGTAGCATATAACCTCAATAATCAACTGAAAGTGTTTGACAGGGGGGACAATATCACCTTGTCGGTTTATACGGATTTATATGCTGCCGGAGATGAACTGGTTGCTTTTTTTGACAAGCAATATAAAATTTTCAAAGTATATTACAACGGTGAAATCATTGAACTTGATGATGCCCTTGCCGGGGATGAAATCACCGAATATACCATCGGTGAAAACAGTATGGTTTACCTTGACAGTCGTGATTATTACAATATATTTTACCAAGGCAAGGTCATTGAAATGATGTATAAAGACCGGGCAAAATCTTATAAAGCAGGCCGGGATGTCGTGGCTTTTGTTGAATCCCCGGTGGATAATTTCCATGTATTTTACAAAGGCAGTTTTATGGAACTCGAAAGTTTTGAACCCAAAGCTTACAAAATAGGAGATGGGTTTGTGGCTTATATTGATTCCAATGATTATCTTAAAGTATATGATGGTAATGGTGAAGTGGTTACAGTTTCCTTTGATGCTCCTGCTATGTTTGAGGTAGAGGATGAATTGCTGATTTATACAGTGCAAAACTATTTTAAAGTGTACTGGAACGGACAATCTTATACCCTTGACAGCTATATTCCTGACAATTATGTGTACGATGGCAGTGTGATCGCCTGGGAAAATGAGCAGGGGAACCTCAACATTTTTGATCGTGGACAAACAGCCATCATTTCGTATGAAAAACTGACTTCACTTTCATGCCATGGTGCCACGGTTTCTTTCAGCTATGGGGTTAAATCTCATGACATTTACTGGAATGGTAACGTTTATGCGGGGGAGTAGTGTCATTTTCACAAGAACATAGTGCAGGAATAAAAACAGCGGCCCTGCAACATGGTTTTGATGCCGTCGGTATTACTGATGCGACTATTCCCGAAAAGGATGTTAAGCGGTATGCTAAATGGCTTCAACAAGGCAACCATGCGGAGATGGATTACATGAAAAATCGCTATGATATGCGATTGAATCCTCATACCCTGTTCCCCGGTGTTAAATCGGTAATTGTGCTGTTAAAAGCATATTACAATGGTGATGTGCAGAAGCAGCCATATAAAATTGCCCGCTATGCTGCGGGAAAAGATTACCACAAAAGGCTAAAAAAGCGCATGAAAAAATTGCGGGCATCTGTGCAGGATATTATAGGCCGGGATTTTGCTTCACGCCCGTTTGTGGATACGGCGCCTGTGCTTGAGCGTAGCCTGGCTGTTAAAGCCGGCTTAGGCTGGATTGGAAAAAACACCTGTCTGATTCATCCGGAACTTGGGTCTTATGTGTTCATTGCAGAATTATTTACCGATTTGGATTTAGTTCCTGACACAAACCATGTAAAAAACCGTTGTGGCAATTGCACACAATGCATTGATGCCTGCCCTTCCATGGCATTGTCAAATCACGGGCTTGATGCCCGGCGTTGCATTTCGTATCACACCATTGAAAACAAAACTAACATCCCGGATAGGATGAAACAATCACTCAACGGCTGGATTTTTGGTTGTGATATCTGTCAGGAAGCGTGCCCGCATAACAAAAAAGTGTTGAAAGCCTCAGACCCTGATTTTATGCCTGGAAAATATTTGAATTTCATCAACATGGATTATCTCAGCAGCATTGATGATGATCAGTTTGTAAAAACCTTTGCGGGAACTTCCTTATTGCGGGCAGGCCGGATAAAATTATTGAAAAATATTGAAGCCGTTAAAACGGGCGAAAGCCAATGATTTGACGGACTTCATACATGGTTTTTTGCGCACTTTCACGGGCTTTTTCTGTTCCCATCTTCACCACTTTTTTGAGATAGTTATCATCTTGTTCTATTTCCTCAATACGTTCTCTGACAGGTTCAATAATCTTAATGATGTCTTCGGCAAGTTGTTTTTTCATATCCCCGTACCGGATGGTACAGTTGGCATAATCATCTTTGAAAGACTGCACCACTTCAGGTTTTGATACTATCTCCATAATGGTAAACAGATTTTGGATGGGTTCACTTACAGTGGAATTTGGCTTATTGGGACCGGCATCTGTTTTTGCTCTCATTACTTTTTTACGTAATTGTTCGTTTGTATCTGAAAGGTAGAGACCGTTTCCTTCAGATTTTCCCATTTTCCCTGTTCCATCCAGTCCGGGGACTTTTATAAGCTTATTACCAAAATTAAATCCTTTTGGGAGGGTAAAAAAATCCGTTTTATACATTCGGTTGAAACGCCTGGCAAATTTTCTGGTCATTTCAAGATTTTGTTCCTGATCTTTGCCTACAGGCACATAATCAGCCTGATGTATTAGAATGTCGGCGGCCATTAACACAGGGTATGTAAGCAGACCTGCATTAACATTATTGGGTTGGCTGTGGGCTTTTTCTTTGAACGTTGTTGTGCGTTCCAGTTCACCAAGATATGCATTCATATTCAACAGCAAATACAATTCCGGCACTTCCGGCACATCGCTTTGAATGTATATGGTGGCTTTTTCAGGATCAATGCCTGCAGCAAGAAATTCAACCAACACCTGTTTTACGTGTTGATGCAAATTTGATGGTGTGGGATGTGTTGTCAGCGAATGAAAATCAGCGATAAAAAAATAACACTGATGTTCATGTTGCAACTTCACAAAATTGGTTACTGCCCCCAGATAATTCCCAAGGTGCAATTTGCCTGTAGATCTTATACCACTTAATACCCTTGCCATGGTTGTATGTTTTAAATGTCTTTAATACACCGGCCAACAATATGAGGGTTTTAAAGGGGTTTGGATTTTGCCCTGATGCCCCTGAAGCCGGTAAAATCCCTATGCTTCTAGGGTGTCAAAATATTTTTCATTTGCTCCGGGTTACTCAGTATTTCCAGTGCTTTTTCTACATCATGATCTGATTGTAGCCCATATTTGATTTTGCCTTTGCGGTAATAATACCTTCCGACGATTTCTTCGGCCAGTAATTCCTTAATCTCATCCTTGAACAAACGAAGGTCTTTGTCCCGGTCATGAGCTATTTTAGCGGCCAGAGCGTCGAATTCATTTTCAGCAACCTGGTAATATTTTTCTTGTTTTGCAATTTCAATAAGTTCATCCAGATATTCCTCACTGCGGGTTTCATAATCGAAAGATTTTTCATTCAAAAAATCAATGAATTCCTGGTACATCTTGTCATCAACTGAAAACTCAGACAGGTCCCCAATGTCTTCATGATTATAACAATACAGGCTGGCAAAATCAAAAATCATGTGGTCATTCAGTAAATAAGAACTGATTTTACTCAGATTATAATTATCCGTTTCAACATCCGGCATGATGCCACCACCGTCATACACTATTCTGCCGTTTTGGGTTTTAAATTCAGAAACAAGGCTGTCGGGTATTCTGCCCACACTGCCATCTTCATTGCGGTGTGCATAGTCCAGTGCCTGAATACATCGCCCGCTTGGAATGTAATAATTAGCTGTGGTAACTTTTAGTTTTGTGTTATAGCTAAGTTCCCGTGTTGTTTGTACTAAACCTTTTCCAAACGTACGTTTTCCAACAACCACTGCCCTGTCGATATCCTGCATGCATCCGGCAACAATTTCGGAAGCTGAAGCGGAATGGTTGTTAACAAGAATAACCAACGGAATTTCAGTATCGTAAGGTTTCATGTTGGCTTTATATTCTTCGTTCCAACGCTCTACTTTGCCTTTAGTACTGACCACCATTGTTCCCTGTGGAACAAAAAGATTACATAACCTTACAGCTTCAATCAATAAACCACCGGGATTGTTTCTTAAATCAAGAATAAGTGCTTCAGCATGTTTGTCTTCTTTCAACTCAGTTACGGCTTTCTGTACTTTTGCTCCGGTTTCTCTGGTAAAATTGCTTAAATGCACATACCCCACTTTGTCATTGAGCATACCATAATAAGGCAGAGGGTCCACCTGTACTTTTTCCCGCTCAAGGCTAACTTTTTCGATTTCCCCGGATACAGCGCGTTTTATTTTTAAATCAACTTTTGTTCCCGGTTGCCCTTTAAGCAATTCACTCACTGCTGAAGTACTTTTGTTTTTCAGGCTGATACCATTAACCTCCAGCAATGCATCTCCGGCTTTAAGCCCCGCTTTATCTGCCGGAAAGTCTTTGTATGGTTGTACTATAATAACGTGTTTGTCTATTTTACGGATTGTTGCACCGATGCCCCCGTATTGTCCCGTAGTCATAAAGGTAAGGTCTTCAATTTTGGATTCCGGAATATATACTGTGTACGGATCCAGGGATCCCAGCATTTCATCAATGCCCTTTTTGACGGTTTTCCCGTAGTCAATATCATCAACGTAATACAATGATAATTCTTTGATAAGCGATGCGAAAATGTCAAGATTTTTAACAAGTTCGAAATTGGTACTTGTATAGCCTGAAAACATTATGGCTGAAATACCAACCGGCAACGCGGTGAAAAAACTAATTAATTTTGTGCGGTGTTTTTTGAAAAATCCCTTCATAATTTTATTGAGTTTTAGATGATGCGTTAATAAGATGTTGTAAAGTTAATATAATTTTTGATTCTATTTCCGTGTATGCAGGTATGTTTGTTGCAAAAATAACAACCGCCACATGCAACATCACATCATGGTGGCTAAGCATGTGATACAGGTCATTCTTGTTTTTCCGCCATGCTTCACGGATGAGGCGTTTTATTTTGTTGCGTTTTACAGCCAGGGGTTGCTGTTTTTTCGGCACACTGATTAATATTTTGCAGGGAATATTATCGCTATTGTGTTTTATAATCCGGTAATAAATTTTCATGTCATCTATCCGGAATATTTGGCCATCAACAAAGAGGCGTTCAATATCTTTTTTTTTGCACAGCCGTCCGGATTTTGGAAACAACGCATTTGAAATCGTATTTTTGCTTGTAACTTCAGCCATACAAGTTATTTACGGCATTTTTTATTGTGTTCATCAATGTATTTATCCAATGCCATACTCATTGAGGGTGCATGTGGTTGAGGTACTTTTATGTCAAGTCTTAATCCGGCGTCTTTGACAGATTTATGCGTACTGGGGCCAAAAGCGGCAATGAGTGTGTTGTTTTGTTTGAAATCGGGAAAGTTTTTAATTAACGATTGAATACCCGAAGGGCTGAAAAACACCAAAATATCGTAATCAACATCAGATAAATCAGATAAATCAGCGGCCACGGTTTTATACATGTCAACCCTTGTAAAATTGATACCAAGTTTTTTAAGTTTTTCAGGCATATTTTTTTTGGATGCTGTACTGGTTGGAAGCAAAAACTTTTCGTGTTTGTGTTTTTTGATAATTTTCAACAAGTCATCAAATTTTCCATTGCCATAAAATATTTTACGTTTTCTGTACACAATGTATTTTTGCAGGTACAAGGCAATTGATTCCGATATACAAAAATATTTCCATTCATCTTTAACTGTAATTTTCATTTCTTTACAAAGCCTGAAAAAATGAATAACAGCAGTGCGGCTGGTAAAAATCATGGCATTGTAATCTGCAATGTTGACTTTCGAAGCCCTGACTTCTTTAGTTGTAAGGCCTTCAATGTTGATAAATGGGCGAAAATCAAGGGTCAACTTGTGTTTTTCAGCCAAATCAAAATACGGTGATTTTTCAGAAGAAGGCTTGGGTTGTGATACCAGAACTCGTTTAATTTTTGAAATCATAAAACTTGTTTATGTTATCATTAAATAATGTCAGTCATGTATTTTATCACTACAGAAACAGGCAACAATTCAAGGGTGCAAAGATATAAAAAAATGACCAAGAATGAAACATCATAATTAGCAGAAATTTTAAATCCCTGCAACAGCTTAAATACAAATTGCAATGCAAACACTACTGCTAAAAAATAAATTATGTATGGCTTAATGTTGTCCGGAAAATACATCAATGCAATGAGCATGGGTAGCAAAATTAAGCCAAATCCCTTGTTGAGGTTCATCCATATTTTAATGTAATGATGTTGTACCACGGTATTGTCTGACACATAACCAACAAGATAGTATATAATGTACCGCAACAGGTAAAACAAGAGGAATATGCCAAAAATTGCAGCGAGGAAAGCCATGTTATTAGTGATGTTTATTTCTTTTTGCAGGTCAAGGTTAAAAAATCTGATTGTCAAAAAGCAAAACACACTTAAGGCAATAAGAAACACAATGTTCAGAAAAAAAGAGGTTCTTGTGATGATGATGTTGGTATCTTCTTGTATTTTTTCCAATTCATTGAGATTAAAAGGAGAATGAAGTATCCTGACAAAGACTTTAGGGTTCAGATAAAATACCCTCAATACAACAATGATGCACACAACAATGATAATCAGAAGATAATCATGTATATATGTACTGTTTATCAGGTTTCCTTCGAACATAGTTGCAATGCGTTTTTCAACCAATGAAAAAGTCGTTTTTCAGAAGATTTCCCATTATTAGTTGTCTCCAGACAGGTATATTATTTCAATGTAAAATCAGTTGTTCCAATTTTATACCCGTCCATGTACAATTCGATGATATATTTTCCTGGAAGCAGTATTTGTTGAACATCGTAATAAATCACCACATCAAGGAAATTGCCATCGTACTGTATGTCCCGGCTGGCAGAATATGCAAGATTTTCTTCTTCGTAGGTAAAAATATTGTTATCATCATTTACAAGCACATAGCCATCAGGTCTGATGATACGCAGGTAGATAGTTCTGGGGCCCAGTTCAGCAATGCTGTTCTCAATCAGAGTGAAACTGGTAGTGATTTTATCTACTTTCCCTGCTTTATCAGCTTCCCGTTCTGAACTGAAAAAGTTGTCTTTTTTGTATGGTTGTGATACAATGTTGGTAGCTTTAATCATGGCAGCTTTTTCAACCGTGAGCTCAAGCTCATCATTTTTATTGACGACCTCATCCATTTCATTTTTTATGCGTATATTGTGTTCCCTGACTTCATTGTTTTCGGCGATGAGTTTTTTATTTAGTTGATTAAGCGAATCAATCTGGTAAACGTATGTTTTCATAATGCTGCGCATAGTTTCCACTTCATCTTTATATTTGCGGATAATAGCTGCATTGTTGGCCTTTACTGATTTTAATTCTTCCAGCAGGACAGAAATTTTTTCTTTTTCTTTAGCCAGTTTTACGGCCATGCTATCATTTTCCACCTGGATGGAATCGTAATCTGTATAAAGTTCCTGTAAATCTTCGGCAATAAGGTCTTTTGCTGAAATTGTCTCTCTTAACTCCGTTTGAAGTTCTTCATAATCCCTGTTCATCTCAATAAGGTAATATCCTGCGATTCCAATGGCTACAACCATAATGATGATTAACAAGAGCAATAAATTTGTTTTCTTTTTGTTATCCATAATTCACCATACTTAGTTTTCAGTTGCAAAAATACGTATTTAATAAACGAAAAAAGAAAAGTGCATGTTATAGTGGAAAGTATATTCATACATTGTCATTGAATGTCCCCTGATTTTGTTATGTTTGCATGCAACAATAATGAATAAGATATGTATAATCTGTTATAATCTGTAATGTGGCTGGAAAAAAGGGAGCAAATAAGACAGATATTTGTGCATGTTAACTAGCTAAAAAAATTACGCTTCCTGATATTTCTGCCGGAGGGAGTAAGTAACAACATAAAGGATGAAAATTTACAGCATAGAAACAGGAAATTTTAAGGTTGATGGCGGGGCCATGTTTGGCGTTGTCCCTAAGGTGTTATGGGAGCGCTTGTATCCTGCTGATAATAAAAATCTTTGTCCCTGTGCGGCACGGTCAATGCTAATTGTTGAAGGGGACAGAAAAGTGTTGATTGATACTGGCATAGGAGATAAATTACAGGAAAATTTTGCTAAGCATTATCACTTGTTTGGCGATGATGATTTAATAACATCATTAAAAAATTGCGATGTTAAACCAGAAGACATTAATGATGTGATAATGACCCACCTCCATTTTGACCATTGTGGCGGTACTATTGGCCGTGATAATAAAGGCAATTTGTATCCCGTATTTCCGAATGCAGATATCATTGTCAGCAAGGCACAGTGGGAGTCTGCGATGAACCCCAATTTGCGTGAAAAACCAGCTTTTCTTGAAGAAAATATAATGCCCATGGAAAGATCCGGAAAGCTTAAACTTATGGAAACATCCGGCATGTTGACTGATAACATTGAACTTCGTTTTTTTAATGGTCATACCAAAGGATTGATATCTGTTTTTGTCAATACCGGAAAAAACAGGGTGGTATTTGCGGGAGATTTGCTGCCTGCCATGCCATATATTCGCCTGCCGTACATTTCTGCTTATGATATTGAACCTTTAGTCACACTCAATGAAAAACAGGCATTGCTTGAAGAAGTATACAACAACCGGGATGTGTTGTTTTTTCAGCACGATATTAACAATGAAGCTTGTACCTTGTCCAAAACAAAAAAAGGCATCAGGGAAGATAAGACGTTTAAGCTGAATGAAATCGTGTAAACACATACTGTATATTATCACAGCCGGGATATTTTTGCTGTCTTGTTCGGATGAGTGGCATGAAAGCAGGATGGCAGACAAGATTGTCCAGCATAAGTGGCTGCTTTACATGTACGTTGATGGCGTGGAAAATGAGGTAGTAGAAATGGGTTCCACGGTTTACATTTTTGAAGAAGATGGTGTTTTTATCCAAAAACGCAATGAAAATCAAGTGGTTGAATCCACATGGGAATTGCTTGACCAAGAATACATTCGTGTTGCTTCGGCTGTTTTTAAGATAAATACCCTTACCAACCGTATTTTAAGCCTGGAATACGGAGAAGATACACTATATTTTTTGCCTGTGGATTAGTTTGCAAATTTTAGTAACGAATCAATGTAAACTCTGTTGTTGGACAAACGTGGTATTTTATGTTGTCCCCCGAGTTTATTTTCCGATTTTAACCACGCATAAAAGCTGCCTTTTTTCATCACCACAATTTCCGGGGGCCCCAGTGTCATATTTTTGTACCGTTTTGCATCGTAATCGGAATTTATTTTGCGCAGGCTTTCGTCCAGGATACGGGTAAATTTATCCATGTCATCAGGCGGTGTTTCAAATTCAAACAGCCACTGGTGAGCAGCGTTACTATTATCTTTATCAAAATACCTTGGTGCTGCTGTATATTCAAGAATATTGGCTCCTGTGTTTTCACAAGCAATTTTAAGTGCCTGCTCAGCATTATCTATGATAACTTCTTCACCAAAGGCATTGATGAAATGTTTGGTGCGTCCGGTTACACGTATTTTATATGGGTTTGTTGACGTAAAACTTATGGTATCACCGATCATGTAACGCCACAACCCGGTGTTTGTAGTTATAACCATAGCATAATTTTCCCCTGTTTCCACATCACGAAGGGGAATGGTTTTGGGTGAATCTTTATCCACTTCATTCATTGGAATAAATTCATAATATATGCCGTAATCCAGCATCAGAAGCATATCATCTGAATTAAAGTCATCTTGTATGCCAAAAAAACCTTCAGATGCATTGTAGGTTTCCATGTATTTCATGTTGGGGTTGGATATGATACTTTTATACATTTCACGGTATGGAGTAAAACTCACACCGCCATGAATGAATAGCTCAAGATTGGGCCATACATCCGAAATGTTGTTTTTACCTGTGATTTCAAGGATACGGCGCAACAATACCAAAAACCAACTGGGAACACCTACTATGTTTGTTACATTGTTATTGATAGTGATTTGAGCAATGCGTTCGATTTTTTCTTCCCATTCTTCCATCAGGGCTATTTCCTGATTTGGCACTTTCTGAAAGTATGTCCAAAAAGGTAAATTCCGGATGATCACAGCAGAAAGGTCGCCGTAAAAGGATTTTTCTTTCAGGTTGCCAATCTGGTGACTTCCTCCAAGGGTAAGGGATTTTCCGGCAAATACTTTGGTTTCAGGAAACTGATTGATGTAAAAAGCATATATATCTTTGCCGCTCCTGAAGTGACATAATTCAAGTGCCTCTTTTGATATGGGAATGAATTTGCTGCGGTCTGAAGTGGTGCCGCTTGATTTAGCAAACCAGTGAATGTCCGTAGGCCACAGGATGTTTTGTTCCCCGTTCAAAATGCGCTCCACATCATCCTTAATGCTGTCATAATCATTAACAGGTAAACGGGAAGAAAAAGTCTGGTAATTTTTAATTTCCGAAAATTTATATTTTTTCCCGTATTCGGTATTCCTGGCCATGTTTAGAAGCTCGCTGAGTTCACGGTTTTGTACCTTATGCGGGTTTCGCCTGAATTCCTCAATTTGTTCAAAACGATTGATATTTATCAAATTTAATATTGAATTAATAATTGCCATTTTTCTTCTTTATTCCCGGCAAATTTGATTATTTTTATCCGATATAAAAAGTTTTTGCAATGAATTGGCTTGATATTGTTATTTTAATTCCTGCCTTATGGCTGGGATTTAAGGGATTTAAGCATGGGCTGGTCAAAGAAATAGCAGGCCTTGCAGCTTTGTTTTTGGGCTTATGGATAGCCGTAAATTTTTCCCATTACCTTGAAGGGCTGCTCAGTGGAAACACAAAAATCAGCGCCGATTATTTGCCCCTGATTGCTTTTACTGTGTTGTTTATTGTTACCGTGATAT
>JBNGDT010000059.1:0-10563 GCA_049975305.1 Bacteroidales bacterium
TGAACGGCAAAGATAAATAATTTAGGTGAAAGATTGAGTATTCATTATAAATAATTTAACGATCATAATAAATTTTTATATTTGTAAAAATATTATGCATTAAATACTATAATTTACATAATGATGTTATAATGGTTACATGAGAATTAAGCAAATATATTCTATAATTTTATTAGCGGGTTTTTTGATATTGGGATTGCGGGTTGATGCACAACGTCAGCTACCACGGAACCTCCCAAAGCTGGATAACCAGCCTGTACATTTTGGTTATAGTCTGGGATTGAATGTTATGGATTTTACCCTTAAGCCTTCTGCGGAGTTTTATACTTTTGATACGGTATATGCTGTAGAAAATCGTCCTTATGTCGGGTTCAACATTAACATGATTTCCAATATACGTTTGATGCGCTATCTTGATTTTCGTTTTATGCCGGGGTTAAACTTCGGGCAACGTGAACTGGAATACAAATTGCTGGAAAACGGGGTTTTTACCAAACATATTATGCGCATAGAATCCACGTTTTTGGATTTTCCTTTTTTGCTTAAATACCGGTCAGAACGTTATAATAATTTCAGGCCTTATCTGATAGGTGGTGGCAGTATTCGGTATGATCTTGCTGCACAGAAAAAAATTAATCCTGAAGAGAGGCCCAAAATTAAATTGAACCCATGGGATGCTTATTATGAAATTGGATTGGGTGTTGATTTCTTTTTGGAGTATTTTATGTTTGCTGTTGAGGTAAAAGGATCTTTTGGGACACTGAATGCTGTGAATTATGATAATTTGGAATATACAAGGTATTTTGAACACCTCAATTCCAAAATGTTGATTATTTCATTTCACTTTGAAGGAGGTAGGATTGATCATATTAGAATTTGGTTTAACGAGTAAGGCGGATGTGTTTAGTTTTAGATAGCAGGAGGCAACATGGTTAAACAAGTCAGCGTAACATGCCGTCCCGAGGATTTTCAGGATAAACAAAGGCTTAAAACGGTTCTTGGGGAAAATCAATATTCAGCTAGGTAAAATCAAGGATTTCAGGGTACAGAAATATTCGATTGATGCCCGTGGAAAACACGTTTTGTACAATGCTGTCATTGAATACAGTTTGCATCATAATTTACCAGATCAACCACGTATATTTTACCCCACAAAACGTAGAAAATGCCCCTGAAGTTTTTGTTGTTGGTTTTGGTCCGGCCATGATGTTTGCAGCATTGCGATTAATAGAGAGCGGGTTTAAGCCTGTCATTTTTGAGCGGGGTAAAGCGGTTGAAGAGCGGAAAAAAGATATTGCAGCTTTACATAGGAACGCAGGTGTGAATCCCGATTCAAATTATGCATATGGAGAAGGTGGAGCCGGCACATATTCTGATGGAAAAATGTTTACAAGATCGAAAAAGCGGGGTGACAGGAATTATGTGCTGAATGTATTGCATAAATATGGTGCTTCTGCTGATATTTTAATAAATGCACGACCCCACATAGGGACAGATAAATTACCTCATATCATTAAGAATATCCGCAACGCCATATTGGATGCAGGCGGTGAGATACATTATAATTCACGTGTAACGGATTTTCGTGGTTCCGATGACAAATTTTCCGGCGTCATACTTCAGAATGGGGATGTGATTCCCGGCAAAAAACTCATTTTGGCCAGTGGTCATTCAGACAGGGACATATGTTCGTGGTTTGATGTTAATTCATACCCTCTGGAAGCCAAGTCGTTTGCTGTTGGTGTACGTATTGAGCATCCTCAGGAACTTATCAACAGCATACAATATGGTAAAGACCGGTACAACCCGAATCTTCCGCCTGCCGAATACAATTTTGCAGTACAAACGGGAGGCCACGGCGTATATTCATTTTGCATGTGTCCCGGGGGTAGTATTGTTCCTGCATCAACAGAAGATAATGCCATTGTGGTAAATGGGATGTCAAATTCCAAACGTAATTCAAGATGGGCAAATTCGGGGTTTGTTACCGGGGTGTCAAATGAGGAAGCGTGTCGTGAATTACAAGATGACAATGTATTATCGGGAATGTATTTGCAGGAATTAATAGAAAAGCAGGCGTTTTTAAATGGAGGCAATGATCTATATGCTCCGGCACAACGTTTGTCTGATTTTACATCAGGGCACTTGTCCTCCAATCTTCCTGAAAATTCATATAGACCGGTACTTGTTTCTTCGCCTTTGTATTTTTGGTTGCCATCTTTTATAACGGAAGCCCTGAAAGAGGGGATAAAAAAACCGACCGGTTATTGAAAGGTTTTTTGACGAATGAAGCCATTGCTGTTGGTGTGGAAACCCGCACATCATCACCGGTATGCATTCCATGGGACAGAAAAAGTTTTGAATACCTTGGTTTCAAAGGGTTGTATCCTGCGGGAGACGGGGCTGGTTATTCGGGAGGGATAGTATCATCGGCTGTTGATGGATTGGTGGTTGTTGATCATGTTGTTTTTTGATGCACCATGGTTGAGTAAGTTTCTACACGTTGTCGTTACTTTTGTGGATAATAACCTTAGAACGGGTATCCGATGCCGAAATTAAGGGTAAAATCATTGATACTAAACTCCTTGAATGTGCCTATCCATCTTTCATTAACAGGAAAAGCAGGATCGTAAAGTGGAACTCCGAAATCAAAGCGAAGGATGAAAAAAGAAAAATCAAAACGTAATCCCAGCCCTGTTCCGAGTGCAATTTCTTTATAAAACCTTGAAGGATCAAACATGGCGCCCTCTCTGTTATCAGAAGGGTCTAATGCCCAGATGTTACCTGCATCAAGGAAAAGTGCTCCTTCAATGAAGGCAATCAGGTCGAACCGGAATTCAATATTAAACAGTAATTTCATGTCAGCTATCTGATTGAATAAGGCTCCTCCGGTATAAGAACCCGGGCCAAGTGTACGTACCTGCCATGCACGGATGTCATTGGCTCCCCCGATGTAGTACTTTTTAACAAACGGGAGGCCCTGTGTGGAGTTTCCATAAGGGATACCTGCACCAATGTATGCTCTGTACACAATGTTATTGGCTCTGTTTAGTTTCTGATAAAATCTGGCATCAATATCGCCTTTAATGTATTGGGCAAATTGCAGATCAAACAGACTGTAAGCGTTTTTTTCATTTTGTTTCAGGTTCAGTGTGGGAGCAAATGCCCTGAACAGATTTCCTGCTGTTTCCAGATTCGTCCATATTAACCAGTGGTTTCGGCTCTTTTTGATGTCTTGGTTATTAAACCTCATGTTATAACCTGAGGCCGTAATTAACTGATCCTGGAAACTATATTTAATGTACAGGGAGTCGATTTGCTGCTTAAAATCCTGGTCGAAATCAAAAATTTTAACTGTGTAATATTCAATCGGATTCAGCCTGTGTGTAAAGAAATTGTTTTTGCTTTGCCATGAATACCCAAAACTGGTGTTGCCCAATGTTCTTGTATAATCCGGTCTGTTTTGATGGTTAATTGATAAACTAAAATTGGATGTTGGATTGTATTGTTTTACGAAGCGTTCAGTTTGCCATGGAATCATGAATTTTGGTACATCCAGTTTAAACTGAGCTCCGTATTCAAAGGTATTAAGGAACCTTTCTTCTTGTTCGGAACTAATCATTGATTGTAATGAGCCGGTAAGTTTTGTGCTAAAAATTTCTGCTCCATGCAACAGGTTTAGGTTGTTGTATGTCAGCACACCTGCCAGCCCGTAATTTCCACTTGAATTTGTGCCTTCAGCTTCAATGGTGTAAGATTGCTGTAGGAAAGGACTAAGATAGATGTGGGCATCAAGCCATGGGTTTTCAGCGTTCCAGACACTTTTTTCTTTTTCTTTGTTTTCTTTAAATAAGATGTTGATTCGTTTAAATTGTTTTAATGCAGACAGGTTTTTCTGTGTAAGGGTAACATTTTCCTGTTGATATAAATCTCCGGGTTTAATATGATTTTCGTTGAGGATGACTTTAGGCTTTAAGTTCATTTCTCCATCTAAGAGGAAATAGAATTCATCCACTTTTACTGTGTCAAGCTTTTCGAGGTACTGTTCTTTATTTACTGCATAGGCTCCCCTGTCGAAATTAATGTAAAAATACACGTTTTTGATTTTTTGAGGCGTAAAAATTTCTTCAAGGAAATACCGTTCGGCTTCAAAAGATTTCTTAATGGTTAAGGTTAAATCAACTTTATAAGGCGATTTTGTAGTATCTGCATAATATTGAATATTGTCTTTGGAAAAATAATAATACCCGTGATTTTTCATCAGGGCTGTGATACGTTCCCTTTCTTTCAGTAATTTTTCAGAATCAAATATCATGTTTTCTTTGATCAGGGATTTCGAGGTATCTTCAAAAATCAGGTCTTTAATAAAAGGGTCGGCAATATTGTATGTAATGTTGCTTATGTAATATGGTTTTCCTGTGTTGACTATAAATTTCAGTTTTGCTTTTTGGGGAACTTTCTTATTGGAAATTAACGTGTCCTCAACGGATGCATTGTAATATCCCCTGTGTTCGAGAAAATTGATTATGTTTTTTTTGCTTTTATACCGTAAAAACGGTTGATAAATTTCAGGTGGTTCTCCGATAATTTTACCCATTCTTCTAATCCATGTAGAATCATTTTTTGTACTGTCTTTTGAATGTGTAAGGTTATAAACACCAAGATGAAATCGGAATAATCCCATGGTTTTACGGTTTGGCTTTTGTTTGATGGAAGGCATCAGGTCGCCTGCATCAAATTCAGGGTTGTCGCATTTAATTTCCAGTTTATTGAGCAGGTATTCATCTTCCGGCACAAGTTTGGTGGAACGGCATGAAACGATCAATACAATAACAAACAATACCACAAGGGTATTGACATATTTGCCTGTATGTTTTATGCTGATATTCAAAATAAAGTTTTACATTTAGGCGATAAAATTAAAGATTAAGTTTGACATATAGATAAATATACATTTTCAACATGTTAACGCATGCAAAAATCAAGCAATTTCAATCATTGCAGCAGAAAAAATACAGATTGATTTACAAACAATATCTTATTCAGGGAGAAAAAATTGTAAATGAAGCCTTGAGAACCGGAAATCAGCCAGACTACCTGTTGGCAAATGAACAAACATTGAAAACGCATCCGGAATGGGAATCACACAGAGGGTTTGAGCTTGCAAATGAAAAACAGTTATCCAGGATAAGCAGTTTGAAAACACCACCGAATGTTATTGCCGTGATGCCTTATGATGAACCGTATTTGGATGTCAACACATTGATTAACTCATTGTCAATTGGCCTTGAATGTATCCGGGATCCCGGGAACCTCGGAACCATCATTCGCATAGCAGACTGGTTTGGCATAAAAGACGTATTGTGTTCTGAAGATACGGTAGATGTAACCAATCCAAAAGTAGTGCAGGCCAGCATGGGGTCGCTGTTTCGTGTGCGGGTGCATTATGTTGACCTGGCACTACAAATACAAACAATCCGTGCATCAACTGACAATTATACGGTGTATGGCACATTCATGGATGGAGATTCGGTTTATGATAAAAAACTTAAGAATAAAGGCTTATTGTTGATGGGCAATGAAGGACAGGGTATTTCGCAAGCACTGGAACCTTTATGTGATGAAAAAATTTGTATTCCTGGTTATATGCGGGAAGGTGCAGGCATTGATTCTTTGAATATTTCAGTAGCTGCGGGTATTTTTTGCTCGGAATTCAGGAGGCGGTTTTCAGGGGAGTGATTGAGTGATAGAACGATAGCACGATGGAGAGATGTTTGGAAGGTTGCGGGTTTGGGTTTATCTTTTCTTTCGTTGTTGCTGCTTCTGTGCTTCTTCAAGCCGTTGCTGCCATTTGGATTTTTTTACCGGTTTTTTCTTGTTGGCTTCAATTTTTGCAATTACAGCTTTGTCATTAACAATGTATTTCCCAATTACCCATGTTTGGATAATGGTGATAAGGTTAGCCAGAAAGTAATAATAACTCAATCCGGCAGCGTAATTATTAAAAATCATCAACAACATAATCGGCATAAACCATGTCATCATTTTCATCATCCCCTGGTTTTGTCCACTGGCCTGTGAAGAGCTATTCATTTTTGATGACATTATCATAGATGCTGCCATCAGTAGTGAAAACAGGGAGACATGATCACCATACATTGGAATATTGAACGGCAGATCGACAATCGAGTCGTAAGAAGATAAATCCTGTGCCCACAGGAATGATTTCTGGCGCAATTCAATGGACGCAGGGAAAAAGCGAAACATGGCAATCAGGATTGGCATCTGCAATAACACAGGTAAACACCCCCCCATGGGATTTACCCCTGCTTTTTTGTACAAGTCCATCGTTGCCTTTTGTTTCTCCATTTCTTTTCCTCTGGGGTATTTTTTATTCAGTTCTTCGATCTGAGGTTTAAGTACACGCATTTTAGCGGTGGACAAGTATGAGCGGTATGTGAGTGGGGAAAGAATCAGTTTAATGATCAGGGTAAGCAAAAGAATAATCAAACCGAAGTTTTCAATCGAGTTTCCAAGCCAGTTAAAAACCGGAATGATCAGGTATTTGTTGAACCACCCGAAAATTCCCCATCCCAGCGGAATGATTTTTTCCATATCCAAATCGTAGGATTTAAGGATATTGTATTTATTGGGCCCGAAGTAAAATTTTAAATTGTAAATTTTATCAGCTTCATGCATATATAGCAGGCTGGTTTCAGTAGTGAACTTTTCAATGTAAGGGCCTGTTTTGATGGCCATGGCATGGAAATACGGTTCATCAAATCCTTCTTTGTTTATCAGGATTGTTGAAAAGAATTGTTGTTTGTATGCAATCCAGTCAACCACGCCGGGTTCAGTCACTTCGTCTTTATCTTTTCTCTCTTTGAGTTTATCAACATCTCCGTGTTGGAAGCGGTATTGGATGGTGGTATTTTGTGTTTCCCATGTTCTTCCTTTTTCCAGTCCAGGCACGTAAGCTTCCCACTTAAGTTTGAAAAAATTGATGTTTCTTGCAATCAATTCATGCAGGTTGTTAAACCTGACATCGTAATCCACTATCCATGATTCATCAGTAAGTGTATAGATAAAATCAATATAACGGGCAGAATCTGCCTCAAGCCTAAACACAGCTTTTGCAGGTTTGTTGTCCGAGGCTTTTAAAACACTGTCTGTGCCCATATATCTGAAATACAAGTCGTTGGTATTGATCGCACGGTTGTCAATAAACATTTCGAAGCCAAATTTTACGGCTGTATCACCTTCAAATAAAATAAGGTTCTGCTGATCGTGGGTTTTGTAATTTTTTAGCTCGGCAGAATGGATTTTCCCTCCCTTAGTGTTGAATTTTAATTTAATACGATCGTTTTCGAGGGTGATGATTTTTGATGTACCACGTGCAGCATCTGCCATTATCCCGAATTTTTTACGGAGTTCATCATCATTAACGACTTCATTTATGGAGGTACTTGTTTTGTTGTTGCTTTCATGTGCTTCAATGCTGTCGGCGATCATTTCTTTTTCAAGCAATGCTGCTTTTTCCAGAGAATCTGCATGTTGTCCAGCCATGATGATGGAGTCTCTTTTCCTTAATCTTTCTTCACGTTCTTCTTTGCTGGGCTGTGTAAAAATGCTAAATCCAATCAACAGTACAGCAATTAAAATTAATCCGGTGATGCTTTGTTTGTCCATAAACTATTCTTTAAGACTTGCTTTTATTAAATCAACAAACAGGGGATGCGGTTTTACAACGGTGCTTTGATATTCCGGGTGGAATTGCACCCCGACAAACCATTTGTGATCAGGTATTTCCATTATTTCAACGAGATTTGTATCAGGATTGATACCACTTGGTACCATGCCATGGTTTTGAAAATCTTTGATGTAATTGTTATTAAATTCGTAGCGATGCCTGTGTCGTTCGCTAATGTTTATACGCTTGTAAGCCATATATGATTTACTACTTTTATTCAGTACACAAGGGTATGTCCCGAGTCTCATAGTTCCCCCTTTATCAGTGATTTGTTTCTGATTTTCCATGAGATCAATGACGGGATATCGTGTTTTGTGATCAATTTCTGTTGAGTTGGCGTTGTCAAATCCAATGACATTCCTGGCAAACTCAATAACAGCACATTGCATTCCAAGGCAAATACCAAGAAAAGGGATGTTGTTTTCACGGGCAAAACGGGCTGTCAGGATTTTTCCATCAATGCCTCTGTTTCCAAATCCCGGAGCAATAATGATTCCATCATACCCGGATAATGATTCCTGGTAATTGTGTTCGTTGATGTCTTCGGAGTGAAGATGTTTAAGCTCTACTTTGGTTTTGTTGGCTACACCGGCATGAATAATGGATTCATCAATGGATTTATAAGCGTCTTGCAATTCAACGTATTTCCCGATAAGGGCAATGTTAGTTGTGTGTTTTGGGTTTTTTAATTTGTGCAGGAATTTTTTCCAGGAGTCCAGACTTGGGGTGCGTTTAATTTCCATGCTAAGTTTTTGCAGCACTATGGTATCAAGTTTTTCGCTGCGCATCATCAATGGTACTTCATAAATGGATTCAACGTCTTGTGATTCTATAACGGCCTCCGGGGTGACATTGCAGAATTGCGCTACTTTTTTCTTGATTCCCTTGTGAAGGGGGATCTCTGATCTCAATACAATAATATCCGGTTGCACGCCTTCTTCCAACAGTGTTTTTACAGAGTGTTGTGTTGGTTTGGTTTTGTGTTCGCCTGACGCTTTTAGGAATGGTACCAATGTAAGGTGAATATTCACACATTGATTATGCAGCTCCCAGCGCAATTGTCTGACAGCTTCAATATAGGGCAGGGATTCAATATCACCAACGGTCCCGCCGATTTCAGTAATGACAAAATCGTATTTGTATTTTTTACCAAGGATTTTGATTCTCCGTTTGATCTCATCTGTAATGTGTGGGATAATCTGCACCGTTTTACCAAGGTAATCACCACGTCTTTCTTTATCAATTACCGTTTGATAAACCCTGCCAGTGGTTACGTTGTTGGCCTGGCTTGTGTGGTGATTCAGAAAACGTTCGTAATGGCCGAGATCAAGGTCTGTTTCCGCACCATCTTCAGTTACATAGCACTCGCCATGTTCATAAGGGTTGAGTGTCCCTGGATCGACATTAATGTAGGGGTCCAGTTTTTGAATGGTGACAGAATAGCCCCTGGCCTGAAGGAGTTTTCCAAGGGAAGCAGAGATGATGCCTTTGCCTAACGAGGAAGCAACACCACCGGTAACGAATATGTACTTTGTAGAATTCACGACACAAACATATTAAAATGTAAAACTTAATCCAAGACTTGGCATGATTGGTAATTGATTTACCTGTTCATTATTGATGCGATCAAAATAAAAAATGTTATCCCGGTTATAAACATTGGTAACGCTGGCTGTAATTTCAAGTTGTGATCGTTTGCTGAAAGTGAAGGTTTTTTTGATGTTCATGTCCAACCTGTGATACCATGGTAACCTTCCTTCGTTCAAGTCGGAATACAACACGCCAAGGTTACCGTTCATTTGCCAATAATTGGTGTTTATGCCCTGGTATAGTGGTAGTTGTTCATAATAGCCTTGTGTTTGTGTGAACGGAAACCCACTTCCAAGGTTCCAGCGGGCGCTGATTTCCCACGACCGGTCTTTGCCTAATCGGTATGAGCTTACGAAATTTACATTGTGGCGACGGTCAAAATGAGGGGAATAGGTTTCAATACCATCGTAACGTTTAACCCAGCACAATCCGTAAACAGCCCAGATGTAAAGACGGTCATAATCGTATTTAAACACAACATCGGCACCATAAGCATGTCCTTTTTCAATGATGAAATCTTTTTTATAATAATCTGCAATGTCATGATTTTCAGGAATGTCTTCGTACAATTTATTTCTATTGATGTTGGTAAGCTGGGAGAAATTTTTAAAATACCCTTCGAGGTTCATGTCAAAGTGTCGTGTAAAATCATATTCAACACCTGTGATGATGTGCTGGGATTTTTGGAGTTGGTGTGTTACGGTTTCGCCATCAAATTCATCAGGGATATTATCGGATCCGGAGAGGAACCCGTAGAACAAATTAACGACATCGCGGTCAGAGTTGGCAGCAATCAGGTTTTGAGAATAGAACCCCCCGGCAAATTTGAGTCGTAATTTTTCATTGATGTTGTATTTTAGGCCAAGCCTTGGTTCCCATGATACGTCATTAAGAGAAGCATAATAATGAACCCGGAATGAGGGATTTAATATAAGTGCTCCAAGGTTTGTTTTATAATTGGCATAAGAGGCTAGTTCGGTGGTATTTTCTTTTTGAGAAATCATGCGGTCAACGCTGTTTTGGTACTGAAAATCGGTTGTGAACCCAAGTGTTTCAATACCCCAGGTGAACTGATCTTTGCCCAGGAAATACACAAAATCCAATCCCCCGTTAAAACCACTAATCTCACTGGTTCTGGGAACATTGTTGGCATCGGTAATTTCAATGCCATAATTGGAGTAAGCCAGATTTGCCTTTATCATTACGGATGAACCGCCTGGTAC
>JBNGDT010000059.1:10573-12005 GCA_049975305.1 Bacteroidales bacterium
ACAATGATGAAATTACTACCAATCCCGGAGCTGTTCCAATTCAGATCAGACAGTGCGCCGTAGTTAACCTGGTCTGTGAAATGAAATCCGAATAAATTTATTTTACTGCCTTCGGGGGAGTTGTAAGATATTTTTCCATAGAGGTCAGTGTATGAAAATGGCAGGCTGTCATCAATGTATGTGTACAGGTATTTGGATGTTTTGTTCAAATACGATGTTTTGGCAGATAGCACATAAGTGGCGCTTGATTGTCCCATTTCAAATTTTTTAAAAGGGCCTTCAGCCAGGAGTTTACTACCAAAAGGACTGACATTAAGTTTGCCGGCAAAACGTTTTTTGTTTCCGTTTCGCATTCTGATGTCCATAACGGAAGAAATTCTCCCGCCATATTCAGCGGAAAATCCGCCCGTATAAACATCGGTATTGTCAATGAGATCGGAATCAAAAACAGAAAACAGGCCAATTGAATGAAACGGGTTATAAATCACCATGCCGTCAAGCAGTACAAGATTCTGAATAGGGGAGCCACCACGGATGTATAATTGACCGCCCTGGTCTCCGGTAAAAATCACACCGGGCACAACCTGTAGATACTGTGCCAAATCAGGTTCTGCTCCCATTGTAGGCAAGCGTTTTATCTGGGCGGGTTCTATTTTTGTAATGGACGTGCGTATCTGTGTTTTTTTTTCCCTCTGTTCTGCCGATATGATGGCTTCTTCTAATATAACCGAAGAAGGAGTTAAATAATAAATATCAGAATGGATTTTGTCTTCTTTCACAATTATCTGCGTGCGTAATGTATCGTAACCTATATAGGTGATGGTGAGTTCATGTGTCCCGGCAGGTACTTTGTTGATGTTAAAAAAGCCGTTTGCATCAGTGGCAGCCCCAAAATTTGTGTGTTCAATAAACACATTTGCAAAAACACAGGTTCCCCCTGTTTCTTTATCGTAAACAAAACCTTTGATACTGCCGGTTTGTGCGTGTACTATGGAAGCACAAACCAATAAAAATAAACCGGTGATTATTGAAGGTATTATTTTATTCATTCTTTTTTAATTTTCGAAGTGTGAGATCAAGGATTTTTCGTTTCTCCAGCAAAATATCCTTGTTCTTTTTGGCTTTTTCAATTTTCTTTTTTACATCTTTCAACACAGAATCACTGCTACTTCCAGAAAAGAAACTCATGTTGTTTTCAAGTAATACAATGTCATCTTTGATCTTTTTGATTTTCAGATTGAGTTTCTTTTGTTCTTCCTGTATCATTTTAACATCATTAGATTCTGCCCATTTATGCACTTCGCTTTGAAATTTAATTTGCTGCAAACTGTTTTCAGATATGTTTAATTTATCAAAAAGTTCATCAATGGCTTTTCTGAACTCTTCTCTGAGTTTGTCTTTTTCTTTTACCGGGACAAATCCGACATTAGAC
>JBNGDT010000060.1:0-11886 GCA_049975305.1 Bacteroidales bacterium
TTTTCGTAACACACTGATAATAAGACGGATAAAAAAGGGGGGGTGAAATTTGGTTTTTAGAAAAAAGAGGCTTATATTTGTTTCAAAATACGGCATTGAAAAAAGTAGTTTTTAGAGATGCCCATAAGCCTTTAATAATTTGGAATTGCATGTATAATGTGTTTCCTTTGGTTGTAAGTTTAACAAGTAAAAAACAAACACTATTATGGATGGTAAAACAACCGCTATTATTGCACACATTACTTTAATCGGCTGGATTATTGCAATTATTATCAACAGCAATGAAAAAAACGAATTTGCCAGTTTTTATATTCGCCAATTGCTGGGGCTTTTCCTTGCCGGATTGGTTTTAGCCTGGATCCCTATTATTGGATGGTTGTTATCAATTGCTATTTTCGTATTTTGGCTGATGAGTTTAATAAGTGCTGTACAGGGAGAGAAAAAAGAACTGCCCCTGGTTGGACACTATTTTCAGGAATGGTTCAAATCCTTATAAATACGAGTTTGAAAAATAATTTATTGTTGCTTATCGATAGCCTGGTGTAATGCCTGAAAAAATGGTAAATTCACAGCCTAATTCATAACATTATATATTATGATGGCGCAGGGACGTGAAAACAAAGTTCACATAGGCATATACGGCCGGCGGAATACCGGAAAAAGCTCTCTTATAAACAGCCTGGCAGGGCAGGAAATTTCCATCGTGAGTAACGTAGCAGGCACAACTACTGACCCCGTGAAAAAATCCATAGAAATCATGGGTATAGGGCCTGTTATTTTAATAGATACCGCCGGCATTGATGATATTGGGGAGCTTGGTAGTCAACGCATCCGTAAAAGTTTTGAATCCCTAGAAATGATTGACCTTGCCATACTTGTTCTATGTGGAAATCAATTTGGAGATCCCGAAGAAAATATCATTGCGGAGTTTAAAAAACTTGATATTCCTTACCTGCTGGTGCATAATAAATCAGACAAAGAAAAAGCCTCCCCACACTTCAGAAAATTCATGGAAAAAGAACATCACACAAGCATTTTGAATTACAACTGCCTGAAGCCTGGAAAAGAAAAAGAACATCTAATAAACTTAATCAGGGAGGCCATCCCTGAATCGGCTATGAGTCGTCCTGCTTTTATCGGAGACGTGTTGAATTACGGGGATATTGTATTGCTGATTACTCCCATTGACAGTGAAGCTCCCGAAGGACGCATGATTTTGCCACAGGTGCAGGCTATACGCGATATCATCGACAATAACGCCATTGCTGTGGTAATGAAAGAGAGTGAGGTGGAGGTGTTTCTGAAAAAGACAGGAATCAAACCAGCCCTTGCCATTACTGATAGCCAGATATTTTCGAAAGCAGATGCCATAATTCCCAAAGACGTCCCCTTAACCGGATTTTCAATCATTCTGGCAAGGTATAAAGGTGATTTTTTAGCTTACCTCAAAGGCACACCTAAAATTTCTGAATTACAGGACGGGGATAAGGTGTTGTTGCTGGAATCATGTACACACCAGGTGTCCTGTGATGACATCGGAAGGGTGAAAATCCCAAAGTGGATTTCAGATTTTACTGGGAAAAAACTGAATTTTGATGTAGTGGCCGGGCTGGACAGGCTGCCTCATAAAATAACAGATTATGCACTCGTAATCCAATGTGGGGGTTGTGTTATTACCCGCAGGCAGCTTATCAACAGAATACAACCTGCGATTAGGGCGGGTGTTCCGGTTACCAATTACGGCATGGCCATTGCCTGGGTACTGGGTGTATTTAACAGGGCTGTGCAAATATTTGTTGACAAAACCACAGATGACAATTACTTGTGATAAATCAGTTTTCCATTTTAAGAAAATACAAATTCCCCGAGCGGCTTCCAATGATAAAACCTTCATCTGTTGAGTTTATAAAGGATAAATGATGGTCGCCGGGAAACTGGTATTGTGACCATGAATTACCATTGTCTTCAGATATCCCAATGACAGCATCGTCTCCTACAGCACATCCATATCTATAGTAAAATGCCAAATCACGAAACCGGCCACTCAACTTACAGGTTGTTTTCCACAGCTTGTTTTCAAGACAATATATTTTTCCTTGTTCTGCAAGCAGATATAAATCATTATCCTGGTTTTTTGAGAGGGCTATAAAATTTTCTTTCCATACATTCATATCCTCAAATGTTTCAACCGTGTCGGTACTCTGCATAACCATACCATAACCGGCAATGATGACATCATAACCATCTACCACCATATCGTTCCACTGGTTTGGCCAGTACAATTGTATCCAGTAGCTCACCCCGCTTCCTGACTCACTTGTAATTCCGCGTTGGAAATATTCGCCACCAACAGCAAACACATGATGTTTGTTCCATACATGGAGGTCATAATATGGGTTTTCGCAATTATCCCAGTAACAAGGGGCCCTTGGATTATCATACCATGATATTCCGTCATCGCTTCGCCAAAGCCTTATACTATCACCACCAGCCCAAAAACCGGCTTCATCACTATAAAATAACGTGTTTATTGAAGCATTCTCCGTGTTATAACATTTTTGCCATGATGCTCCCTTGTTATGGGAAGCATAAATGAAACCATGTGTGTTTTTCTTCCCGCCACAAACAAGCCAAAGGCTGTCAGCAGGGAAAATCATGTCTTTTATTTCACCATCGGCTGAAAACTCTGCCTGTGATACCTTATATCGTGCTGGTAAATTCTCAATCCTGTCATTACAGCTGACGAGGCAGATGACACTAATAATGAAAGGTGCTATTAATACCTGTTTCATCATGTTATAAAAGAATAAGAGAAACCGCCACTACAGCCATTCCTGCAAGCAAGCCGTAAATAGCCAAATGATGCTCGCCGTATGTTTCAGCAGCCGGAAGCAATTCATCGAGTGAAATAAAAATCATAATTCCTGCCACAGAGGCAAACACAATGCCCATTAATAATGGAGAAAGAAAAGGCATAAGAATCAAAAATGCTATGATAGCACCAAAAGGCTCAGCCAGACCGGACAAAAATGACCATTTGAATGCTTTTTTCCGGCTCCGTGTAGCATAGAAAATTGGAACCGCAACAGCAATTCCCTCCGGGATATTATGAATGGCTACAGCAACAGCAATCGACAACCCGATTTCTATTCCCTGTAAAGCTGACATAAAGGTGGCGATTCCCTCGGGAAAATTATGTATGGCAATAGCAATAGCGGATACAACACTGAGTTTCTTCAGTTTATCAGCATTCGCCGGTATGTTGTCCATAGCTCCGGGAGCAGGAGGTTCATGCGGATTTTCATATTTAGGAACCAATTTATCAATGATGGTTATTAACAACATGCCGCCAAAAAATGCAAACAAAGTTACCCACAATCCCATTTTGGTTTCAAAGCAGGGCTCTAACATGTGGTTAGCCTTGGGTAAGATCTCAACAAAAGAAATATAAATCATAACTCCCGCTGAAAAACCAAGTCCTACCGATAAGAATTTATGGTTGTTGTTTTTGGTGAAAACAGCAATAAAACTTCCTATCCCCGTGGATAATCCTGCAAACAGAGTTAATAATAAAGCATACCATACATTGTTTTCCATAGTATATAGTATAGTGTGATAAATAAATTACCAAAAATACGATTTTTGTTTGTTTATATTCCTCATCACCATCCTGCGATCAGCTTGTCCTAACAAACCCACTAGTCATCAATAACCCAGATTTCCAGGTTGTATTTGTTTTCGGCTTTTATCACACGTCTTCCCCACAACATCGGCCAGAAATCCAGCCCTGTTATTTTTTCCAGCTCATCCACTGTAACGGCATAATCAAATAAATCATCGCTGAAATCATTCATGTTATGATAATTTGGAATAACAAAACCAATAGAAGCACTAATAGTATCATTGTGTATCAGTATGGTTTTAAAATATTTTTTTGGTACGGTGATTTTATTTTTCCGTCCGATTTGCAGCAAGCCTTTTTCAAGTATCGGTCCGGTAACTACCATTACAGAATCGTATTTTTGAGCCCAATGCCTGACATTTTGTTCCAGGCTGCGCCAGATTCCACGGTTGAAAGCAGGAGCTTGCGGTGTAATGTTTGACATGTAATTGACCTCATAACTTGCAATTTCATTAAATAACATATCCCGGGGCGGCACAAGATGACCGCGGTCATAACCACTCCCCCGGTAATCATCATATTCAGCAGTGCCTGTTGAAACCATCGTATCAGGGATATAAATGTATTGTCTTTTTACAAAAGGCCTGGTTTTTTCTTCTGTCAGAGAGTATGCTGCCCAGTTGGCTATATTGTGTTCGGGGTTATACATCACTGCATAATATGTATGGACAACAAGTTCGCCTTCACCTTTTAGCCGTGGCCACTCAAATCTGTCTTGCCGGATGATAGAACATCCTGTCAAAATAAAGACAACGAAAACAAAAATAACTATGCGTAGAGACTTCATATAATTATCATTTATTCAGGTAGCAAGATATAGGAAAATGATCAGAATATCCAATTCTATGAACATTAAATTCATAAGCGTTAAAACATGGGCTATAAAGGATATGGTCTATCCTTACTCTTAGGTATTTTCTTTCGTAACTCAATCCCAGTCCATGTCCTGATTTTTTAAAACCATCACAAAGTGATTTTCCCACTTTATGGTAAGCATAACTCACAGGCGTATCATTAAAATCACCACATACAATAACCGGATAGGGAGATTCTTCGATATGTTTACCCACCACTTCAGCTTGTCTTGCCCGTTTTTTAAAAGCAAAACTTAATTTTCTCCTTATGCTGTTGTATCCCTTCAATCTTTTTTTATCGATATCAGTTAAAAAATTGGCATCCACATCCTGATAATTCTGGTCATCAAAATAAATGGACTGAAGATGTATATTGTATAAACGTACTGTATCACCTTCCCAAAGGAAATCAGTGTAAATGAACATGTTTTTTGAATTGGAAAACTGAACTTCCCCTTTGTTGACAATTGGATATTTCAGGTAACTGGCTATCCCGAATTTTTGTTTTTGTTGTGCCTCAATGGCAATTCCCTCATGAAGATTTTTGACATCCAGAACAGTTAATAGTTTTGACCTAGTAGGAAAATACCCGGTTTCTGAGAAAAAATATTCTTGAAAGCAAACAATATCGGGTTGTTGTTGTCGTAAAAAATTAAAAATGGAATCCCGTATCTCCTTGTTGTTTTTCCAGTCATACAACCCAAACAACTTTACATTGTATGACATTACTTTTATAAGCTTATCCTGGTTACTTTCCGGCACCGTTTTTTTGGTTGGATTCCATAAATTGCCAATGTAACCAAACCCGATGATAATTACGATTAAGCTTATTATCAAACGTTTATAGCTGAAGACAATCCACCAAACGATAAACGCAATATTTATCACCAGCAACACAGGATATGCCAATCCCAAAAAAGCAAATATAGTTGTTATTTCAGGGTTAATATATCTGGACAAGTAGCTCCCTAACAATAAAATAGCGGCAACCCAGTTCAGTATCCAGATGATGGAATTTATAAACTTCATTGTTTATTGCTGCTTTTGAACAATATTTCTTTTTCGCGTTTTGTCAGGCTTCCATACCCTGAGGTGCTGACTTTATCCAAAATACGGTTTATTTCATCTTGTTCTGCCCTTTTCCTGGCGTTGTATTCCATGTCTGTTTCAGGACGTTTTTTCCCGGATGCTCTTTTATAGGATACGTGCATTTTAGATTTTTGTTTGAATAGCGAAACAAAGGACAAGACTAATTTTTCGAACCATCTTGTGATATCATTTCCCTGCTTGTGCTGCACCGCATAAATGTATCCAAAAATGGCACCTCCGAGATGAGCAATGTGGCCACCCATGTTTTGTCCTGCGGGAAGGCTGATCAGGTCAAGTACAATAAAAGCTATGGCCAGCCATTTGATTTTTACCTGGGAAATAAACGGAACGTATATCTCATAATTGGGAACAATAAATGCCACAGCTACCAGCACAGCATAAATGGAAGCACTGGCACCCAACACCATGGCATTTGCTTTATCAACCATCAGAAAAGGCAAGAGGTTATATGCAGCAAAATACATGGCTGCCCCTGAAAGTCCGCCCAACACATACACCGACAACAGATTATTTCCTGTCAGGAATCTTGTGAATAAGCGCCCAAACCAATATAAAGCAATGAGGTTGAACAATATATGCAAAAAACTGTAATGCAGGAACATATATGTTATTGCCGTCCACGGTCGGGTAATGAGTGATAAAAAATCAGCAGGCATGGCCAGCCAGTTGAGAATAACATCGGCATTTCCCCCGGTAAGGACAATAATACCCATTAATAATCTTACGATGATAAACAGGCCAAGATTAATGTATATCAACCGGGTTAGAACAGATCCCCGAACAAAATTTGATTTTATCCAATCCCAGAATTTCATCAGTTCCACCGATTTTTTTTAAACTGGTCTTTTTTCCACAGATAAATAAGTACAAAACCGAATAACATACCCCCAAGATGAGCAAAGTGGGCTACATTGCTACCTGGCTGAGTCAAACCAAGGTACAACTCCAGCACACCATAACCAATCACAAAATATTTGGCCCTTATGGGTATAGGAGGAAATAACAACATAAGTTGTGCATCGGGAAACAACATTCCAAAAGCCAGCAACAATCCAAACACGGCACCTGATGCGCCAATGGATGGTGTGTTGATTACTGCATTCAGCCTTGCCATTTCAGGATTTACATAATTTTTTCCTGCACGCAAAGCTTCCAATCCACCTGTCTGTATTTTGGCCAATGTGCCCGGAGGTAATTCATTCAACAGGTTTTGTGCCTGCAAATAACCAACCAGCATGTGTAACAAAGCTGCACCAAAACCAGTTACCAGGTAATATGTCAGGAATCTCTTTCCGCCCCAGACCTGTTCCAGTACCCTTCCAAACATAAAAAGGGCAAACATATTGAAAAATATATGTGCCAGCCCACCATGCATAAACATGTGTGTAACGAGTTGATAAGGTTTAAATGCCTCAGATTGCGGCTGATATAGACCCAAATACATATTTAGGTCCACTTTATAAATTAATTGTACCAATACCAGCAGCAAAAACATGGCTATATTAATCATCAGCAGGTTTTTAACAACCGGTGGCAAATTTGAAAATGGCGATGTACTGAATTGCATCATATGTTTTTATTTTATAATTCAGAGATCAGAGGTGTGCAAAATAAATAAAAACTCCTGTAAATTTGGTAATTCATTGAATAAGGTTTAGAAGCTTTTGTTTTCAGGAAATGAAATCATTTAAAACGCTTTTCCAACTCTTCAAGTGAAATGATGTTAATAATTGGTTTTCCTGAGGGAGTAAAATTATGAGTATGACAAGACATTAAGCTGTAAAACAATGATTTCATTTCCTGTGGATTCAGTTTATAATCAAATTGGCTGGCTGATGTTTTTGCAACAGCACTCGCTATACGTTCATCGAGTGCTTCTTTTACATTGCCTGTATGGTTTTTATAATTTTCCAGCAATGATTCCAACATAACCTGGGGGTCAGAGATACTGATTTGTGAAGGCATACCATTCACCACAAAACTGTTTTTACCAAACGCACTGATTTCAAATCCCAATCCTGAAAGGGTTTCCATCAGTTCAATAACAAGTGAGGCATCTTCAGGATTCAGGGTAACGGTTTGGGGATACAGTTCTTTTTGTGTAACGCTTTCGTGTGATTTCAGCATCTGCATCATATTATCATACACCAACCGCTCATGAGCCCGTCGCTGGTCTATAAGCATGAGGCCTGATTTTACTTTTGTAACGATATACCGTTGTTTGAGCTGAATAAAACCGGGTTCTGTATTATCTGTTCCTGATGTTGTTTCATCCCGCTGTGATGTAGATTCATCAGTTTCAGCATCAGGTCTGTTATACAAGGATTCCCAGTTTCGCAAGTTTGACCTTTCATTGCGTTCAAAAGGTGGTTTGTAAACTTGTTCTGGTTTTTTACTTTCCTGAAACGGATTATAATCGGGATTTACCGGTATTCCAGGTGATTTAACACCCGATTTATTGCCAGGCGGTATGTTCAGGGTTTCATCTTTATCAAAATCCAATGAAGGAACAAGGTTAAATTTACCAAGAGCTTCTTTTACCGCGGCATGCAATATTTGATATACCGACCGTTCGTCTGTAAATTTTATTTCTGTTTTGGTGGGATGAATATTGACATCAATTTTACCAGGATCTATGCTGAAATAAATAAAAAACTGTGGATAACGGCCTTCTGGTAACAGTTTTTCGTAAGCGGTTGTTACAGCCCTGTAAAACCAAGGATGACGCATATACCTGCAGTTCACAAAGAAATACTGTTCTCCTGATATTTTTTTTGCTTTTTCCGGTTTGCCAATGTACCCACGGATTTTTACTATATTGGTGTTTACTTTCAGGTCAATCAGATTGCTTTCCATCTGACGTCCAAAAATGTTCACGATGCGTTGTTTTATGTTGCCTTTGCCAAGGTTGAAAACATCATTGCCGTTGTGTGTAAGCACAAAGTGTATTTCGGGATGTGTCATGGCCACACGTTGTACCTCATTGATGATGTGCCTGAATTCTGTTTGTTCTGTTTTCAGGAATTTTCGGCGTGCAGGGACATTAAAAAACAAATTTTTAACCGAGAAATTACTGCCTTTTGGGCAAGCAATGATTTCTTGCTTTTCAATTTTTGAAGCAGATACCCGGACAAGGGTACCCACTTTTTCATCTTCACGGCGGGTTTTCAATTCAACAGAAGCTATGGCAGCAATGGAAGCAAGGGCTTCACCACGAAACCCTTTTGTACGAATGGAAAACAAGTCTTCGGCTTTTTCAATTTTTGAGGTGGAATGCCGTTCAAAAGCCATGCGGGCGTCGGTTTCACTCATGCCTGACCCATTATCAATTACCTGGAGCAGGGTTTTTCCTGCATCTTTGACGATAATGTGAATTTTATCCGCACCGGCATCCACAGCGTTTTCCAACAACTCCTTTATCACAGAAGCAGGACGCTGTATCACTTCACCTGCAGCAATCTGGTTTGCTACTGCATCCGGTAATAAATGAATGTTATCAGACATAATTCAGATTACCATTATGATATACACAAGCAATAAAAGCATTGCAAGAATACCGAGTAACCGTAAATTTGACCGCCGTTTTGCCTTTTTGACAGGGGGGATTTTATATTTCATTTTCCCCCTTATTCTGTCTTCCACAGTAGCACCGGGAGGCAAATCAATATCTTTCCCTTGTTCCATCCTAAGTTGTCTGCGCCGTTTTTCCCGTCGCTCTTTTTCAGGATCATAAAAACGAGGTTGATAATTGAAAACTGAATATGATGGTAATTTGAAAAAACTTACAAGTCCCATAAACTTTTATTTATTGCAAAGGTATGAATTTTGTTCAATCATTGTACAAAAATTTATGATTATCTTAGTTACTTGATATATCATAATATCTGGTATATGTTAACGTATTTACTTATGATTTATTGAGTTGAGTATTTTTTCCGGGATACATTGAAGCTTTTGTTTATTACTTCTGACAAATATTACAAAAGAAAATAAAAGCTATAAGCAATACCATTGCTTTAGATAAACTTCATTTGAGTTTTTAAAGGCTCTAATCGTCTTTCAGCCAGTTTTAAATACTCTTCATCAGTATCATAACCTACATAAAACCTGTCTGATTTTAATGCAGCAATGGCGGTTGTTCCACTTCCAATAAACGGATCAAGGATAATATCATTTGTAAATGAATATAATTGTGTTAATCTGTATGGTAATTCTACAGGGAAGGGGGCTGGATGACCTATTCTTCTGGCACTTTCTGCATTCATGTTCCATATTGATTTAGTCCATTCCATGAATTGTTCTTTAGAAATCGTGTTTTTCTTGTTTTCTAAATCTTCTTTCTTTCTTTCTCTTTTATAGTCTCCCTTGGAAAACACTAAAATATATTCATGAATATCTCTCAATGTCGGATTTGCTGCACTTTGCCAACTTCCCCATGCTGTTGATGGACTAGCACTCGCTGCTTTGTTCCAAATTATTTCACCACGCATATTAAACCCAATTTCCATCATCATTTGAGTAATGTAGTCTGTAAGAGGAATGTAAGGCTTTCTTCCCAAATTTGCAACATTTATACAAGCACGGCCACCATTTACTAAAACACGGTATGTTTCAGAAAAAGCTTTTCGTAATAAATCAAGATATTCACTTAATGATAAATCATTGTCATAATCTTTAGAAACATTATAGGGCGGAGATGTAATCATCAAATGTAAAGAATTATCTGGAATTTGCCTCATTTGTTCACAAGAACCATGAATAATTGTATTCAATAATTCTTTTGGAAATTCATTAATGTTCTTGGAAAGCTCTTTAGTATTATTTAAATCTTTATATAATTTGGTGTCATAAAATTTTGAAGAATCATGGCTTATTCTTCCATTTGTTCCAAACGAACTTGTTTTTGTCCCTTCTCTATTATGTTTTTTCATTATGCTGTTCTAATTAATTGTAAGAATTTTTCAGCTTTAGCTTCATCTGAATTTTCTTGATTTGCAATTCGTATAAATTCACCCAATCTATATTTAGAAATCATTGAAGAAAAATAATTCATTTCTTTTTTTAATAAATTATCAGTCAATACTTGTAATATTTCTAAATTTGCAATTGTCTAAAAACCACCTTTGGGAGTTTGACGAACATGGTTTGTTTCAGTCGGATTGGGATTTAAAGACCAGAAACCTTGTATTACACCGGCAGTTTTTAAAAAATCAACTTTATTGATATAACTATCTGTAATTGGGCTGTTACCTAATATTATTATTGGAATTTTTGTTGATTCGATTCCAGAAACCCTAATGTTTATTGACTTTCCAATGGCTTTTAACATTGAATCTGAGCGTAATAATCCAGGATTTCCCCGATGGGACTTATAATCTCCTATAAAATATTACATTGTCTGGGTTAGTAAACTTGTAGTTAGATACAATGCTCATTTTAATCTCAAATATGATCTTAATATTTTCAGGCCTTTGATTGACAGATTTTGTGGTGCAAAAAGCCAAATCGGCATTTGACCTTTTGGGCAACCCAATTTCTTCACATACAACACTTTACAGCATGTAACCCAAATTGATTAGCAATCGGTTCAAAAATGTCTTTAGTCCATTTTTCTGTAAATTGTTCAATTAATGAATTTCTTGACTGTAAGGTTTGCCTTTCCCCATCAACATTTTTAGGTACATAAGCATAATACCCTGATTCAAGATTATAAAAAAGTTGTTCAGGTGATGCAAAATTTTTTAATGCTTCTGTAAAAAACTGTATTTCAGTTTTATTAT
Organism: Bacteroidales bacterium; assembly: GCA_049975305.1. Lineage (GTDB taxonomy): Bacteria > Bacteroidota > Bacteroidia > Bacteroidales > ML635J-15 > JAQIBY01. The sequence goes on from JBNGDT010000060.1 coordinate 11,427, forward strand.
CCCAAAGTGTCATCTTACTAATTTTAGTTGCTCCAAAGGTACAATTTATTTTATACAATGTTAAACTTGAAGTTCATTTCAGATTTGCCCTTAAAGGTTAAAATGTTGAAAAATAGTACTTAACTGGCATTTCCAATTTGGCTCATTCAGGCCTCTGTCATCATCTACGTCACATGAAATTCTTCAAGGTGCAAATTTTTAATCTTAGGATAGACAAATTCTATCAACTTATTGATGGGTTGATACAATAATGACTCTTCTGTTATTTCCCGCGGGATAAGATCGAGTTCAACCACAATGACCTGATCAAGGGTAAAAACAACGGCACCCATAATCAACACGGCTTTTGCCACACCAAAAACCAATCCGGTAAGCTGATTAGCCCACCCCAGGGCAACCGACTTTATTAGTTTATCAATACTTTTTGTCGAGTCTATCATTTTTTGAGCCGTGGATTGGA